>CAJCJB010000276.1 GCA_903970545.1 Candidatus Saccharimonadota bacterium
CCTTCTCCCGCTTCTTTTTATAAATAAAAGTGGCCGTCATAATAACTGCGGTTAATATTACCAAGCCCAAACCGCCCCAAACAAGACTTCCGGTGCTTTTTACAGTTACTAAAAACACAATAGCAAATAACAAGATGGTAGCCACTTCATTAAACAAACGCAAGCCAAATGATTTGCCCGTATAAGAGTTGGTTTTCATTTTATTAAAGATGACCTGACAACGCAACTGGTAGATAAACAACACACCTACAAAAAAGAGTTTAAGCATCATCCAGGGTTGATGCAGGTAATAATCGAAGTTTAAGAAATACATCCAAAAACCAAATACCATAGTAAGTATGGCAGATGGCCAAGTAATACCATACCATAAACGCTTTTGCATCATTTGAAATTGAGGAACCAAAACGTTTTTCTCTGCTTCGGTTTTTTGATTGGCTTCGGTTTGATAGATAAATAAGCGCACAATATAAAACAAGCCTGCAAACCAGCAGACCACAAATATGATATGTAAAGCTTTAATGTATAAAAAATCCATAACGTTATTTTATTATTCTGATGTTAATAGAGAACTAATAGGCGTACAAACCCCATTCTCGCAGGTATAGCACTGCAACTTATCTTTAAACACTGCCGGTTTGTAAATTGATTTACCCAGCAACATGCGTAAACATTCCTGTATGCCTTCTATAATACTTGGGTGCGGATGTATCATATCAGCCAACTCGCGGATGCCCTGGTTGGTATGCACCAAATACGCAACCGCCTGTATGGCACTGCTGGCATGTTCTCCAACGGCACGCATACCCAATATGCGCATCCCATTATCGTTGGTTACTATTATTTTAAAGAAGCCTTTTGTTTTGCGCATGGCAATGGCGCGGGCATTGGTGCTGTAATCAAGCTTCACTATTTTAACGGGAATATTTTTTTCTCTTACCTCTTGTTCACTCATTCCAACAGCACCCACTTCGGGGTTTAAGAACATAATGGTAGAGATGTTTTTATAGCTGATGGGTTTTATGGCGGGTCCAAACATACGAACTACGGCATGTCTTGCTTCACGCTCACCAACACTTACCAAGGCAATACCTCCGGTAACATCGCCTGCTACAAATATGTTCGATACGTTGGTTTGTGTATCATCATGATAAATAAATCCACGCTCGGTAAGTTTTACTCCGGCGTTTTCCAAGCCCATATTGTCAATATTAGGCACACGCCCTACAGCTACCAAAGCCTTATCAACGGTAATAACTTCGAGCTTACCATCTTTATATAAAAGTTCGTACTCAACCTTTCCGTTCTTAATTTCCATTCGCTCTAATTGCGAATTATGATGCACCACCACGCCGTTGCGCTCTAAATTTTGAGTAACAGTCACAGAAATATCCTCATCTTCAAAAGGCAGAATACGATTGGCTTTATCTATGATATATACTTTTGTTTTCCCGAAGTTTGAAAAGACGGTAGCAAACTCACAACCAATAACCCCCGCACCCAGTGTCACCATACTCTTGGGGAAATCGAGGATGTTTTTTACACCATCACTGGTTACAATAATTTTTTCATCAATGGGGATGTTGGGTAAATACCGTGGGTGGCTGCCCGTGGCAATTAAAATATTTTCTGCTTTTACAACATGGGTAGAACCGTTTTCTTTTTTTATCTCAACCAGGTTCTTATCTAATATTTTAGCGGAACCTTTCTCATAATGAAACAGCTTAGAGCCCAAAGCCGCTTCCAGCAAGCCCAAATGAAGCGTCATTTGTGTCTTGCGTTCAAATACTGCCTCGCGCACATTTTTTATAATATCATCAAAAGGCACTTCATAACTTGGAATGGTTTCATGTATCGTAGAAACCCGCATAGAGTGTTCCCACAGGGTTTTAGAAGTAAGCACACCATCATACAAGCCTGCACCGCCCAAGCGTTTTTTCTCAACCAGCAATACCTTCTTCTTAAAATCTAATGCGCGCATGGCTCCTGCATATCCGGCAGGTCCTCCGCCCATTACAACCAAATCAAATGTATCCATACACGTTGTTATTGAGTGTGCTAATTTACAGAAAAACAAATATGATAGTCGCTTCTTAATTTCCCTGCAAAGGGTATGTATTTACTTCGACCTCGCGGTTGGGTTGCACAAAAGGTATAAGCCCTTGTTTGGTAAACATAATTTGTCCTTTTTGTCCTGCCACAAATAAAGAGAAGCCTGTACCCAGCGTAAAATCAGCACAACGGCGTGTGGTATACACCCAACGGCAAAGGGGGTAATCGCTTGTTTTAATATTGCTTTGGTCGGGCATGTAAGCGGTTTTATTTCCTACCGCAGATACCGCTAAAATCTTTACATTATTTAAAAACACTTTACTGGTAGAATCATCGTTATCGCTAAGCCAGGCATAATCAAGCACACCAATGGTGTTTTTGTTCTTACCGATGTGATGAATTAACTCGGTTGTATTTTTTAGCGCAAAGCAATTCTTTCCAAAGGGCTTTCCACCTAACAGACTGTCTTTCAAAAAGCGTGTAGTACCCGAGTTATCATTATCAAATACCATAGTATAACTCGTATCTCCTCCGCTGATTATCTTTTTTATTTTATCAATAGATATAACAGAATCTATGCTATTGGTAGCCACCACAAAAGCAAGGGCGCTTTTGGCAACACATACTTGTGTAGGATAAATGTTTTTGGCATTAAACTTTTTTACCTCATCAGCCGATAATACTCTTGAGATAACAATAACCTTACAACTGTCGTTATACAAACCTTCTATAGCTTGTTTTTCGTTTACATAATGTACCTCTATTTTAGAGTTGTAATAAATCTTCTCAAACGTATAAGCCTGATTTCTTATATGCAGAAACATGCCATCTTCGCAAAACACTTTCAATTCTCCTGATGTGGGGGTGTTTGGAATATCACTGGTTTTGGTACTTGTATTACAGGAAGTATGAAGCAAGAAACAAGAAACAAGAAACAAGACATGAGAAATAAACTTACTCATTCTCTTCTCTTTGTATCTTCTTATACTGATTGTATTGTCGGGCAGCCCTAAAGCCACCATAAACAATAAATATAATTCCAAACCAGGTACGGTTGGGTTTGGGCAATCGTTCTATAAGAAAATCGCCGCACAGAAAAACAAAACCGCACCCTAAAAAGAGTGCGGCCATTAAGATACCGGTCCATAAAAATACGCGTTGCATTATTATTGTAATCTAAAAGAGATAGGCACGTTAAAGTACACCCTTACCGGACGACCATTTTGTTTACCTATATTCCATTTTGGCATGCTCTTTATGACACGTACAGCTTCTTTATCGCAACCCGGCCCACCGGCAACGCCTTTTAGAACCTCTACATTGCTTATAGATCCATCCTGCTCAACTACAAACTTCACAAAGCACTTACCTGTAATACCAGCTTCTTTCTCAATTTCAGGATAGTGGATGTTCTTCTGAATATACTTCATCATCTCACCTGCTCCTCCCGGAAACTCAGGCATTTGCTCTACTACGGTAAAAATCTCAGGTGCTTTTTCTTCAACCGGACCGTTACCTCCATCACTTGGCACAGCAACATCATCTCCGTTACCTTCCTGTGTGGTAGTACCTACGTTTGTTTCAGCCACTTTCTCCTGCGGTGGTGGTGGTTCATCCTCTTGCGCTTCATCTTTAATTACAGGAGGAACAAACCTTATTGTTTCTACCATTGGTGGTGGTGGTGGTGGTGGCGGTGGCGGTGGTTCAGTTTTATCTACCGGAGGGGTTAAATCTATTTGTGTTACATCTAACTTTACATTCTTTGCAGAGTCATCAGATTTATGGTCTAAAATTAATTTTAGACCAAACATAGCTAGAGAAAACACAAACATGCCGCCTACAATAAGACTAACTGTTTTATTATAGTCTTTTCTTATTTGATAGGCTCCATAAACATGGTTTCGTTCTTCAAAAACAATAACATTTCTATCGTCAGAACTAACGTTGTTCCACTTTTCCATAGATAGAAGAAGTGAAGCACCTCCAATTATTAATATTACTACCAGTATTAAAACCATAATTATTTAATTTTTTCGGTTAATAATGCGTATTCAGGTGCCGACATATCAATAATTACATATTTACCCACCATACAAACGTTAAGCTCATCAACCACATCAATTACATCTTTATAAGTTGCTTTATCATCTGTTTTTATAAGTGCGGTAAGAGATCGTTTATCTCCTTTAGCTTCCATAGCTAAACGTTTAAATGTACTGTCTGCTAATTGTTTGTTTTTAACCTTTACTTCCAGTTTAGCAATTTCATCATGCGCATAACTGTTCATCTCCAGCAATATTTTATGCAGGCCTTCTGACGAAAAATTTGTTTCTTCTAATTGCGTAGCAGGTTTACCTTCCTTATTACCCTCCGGGTTAAACTGACCTTTATAATAAAATATTTTATGGTCTTTACTTAAAATGATACTTAAACCGTTTTTTACTTCAGGTGGTTTTTGATCAGGAGGAGGGGGAGCAGGGAAACTTATCTCCATTGATTTAGGCTTACTAAATGTGGATGTTAATACGAAGAATGTTAATAGAAGGAAACCCAAGTCAACCATGGGAGTCATATCTATTTTGGTGGATTGTTTCTTGGCGCGTTTCTTGCCGCCCTTTTTGTGGCCACCGCCATCGTCTGCAATTTCAGCCATGTTTAATTTTTATTTTTACCTGGTTCAGCGGGTTTACTTCCTCCGCCTTCTAAAGAGGTAATTAAGTTAAAACGATAAATTTTCATATCAGTAAAGGTTTTTATTACATCCTTTACATAAATATATTTTGCATTTGCATCTGCTTTAATAGCATAACGTGGTTTTTCGCCCACAAAGTCTTTGCCTGCAGCTTTTGCTTTATCACGCTCGCGTATATAAACACCGTTGGTTTCCTGTGCCGCATATAATATCCAGTCTCTCAGCTGTGGGTTTTTTAATGAATCGTTGGGTACACCCTTTTGTGGTTGAAATTTCATTCGCTCTGCTTCGGTAGCATCAATATATTTTGGTAAGTCTTTTATATCTACTCCAAAACTCGACATACCCCCAAATTTCTTAACTTCTTCCGCCGAAAACTTTACTTTATACTTATCGCTCATCTTTAACAAAGTAGCCACTTTGGCTTCTGCGTTGGCTACCCCAAAAAAGGCTCTTCCGTTATTATCTATAGAAACTAAAACGGTATTCTCCGGTAATGTTTTTTCTGCATGAGAAGCCGGTGGATCAACAACCACAGGTTCTGCCATACGAAAAGATGCGGTAAGCATAAAAAAGGTTACCAACAGAAACGCCAAATCTACCATGGGCGTCATATCCAAACTGGGAGCTCCTCCTTTTGATGGTTTTTTTGACATTTTACTAACTCTTTTTAATTATTTATTAGATGCACTAATTTTATTAATTCCATAAAAAAAACAGGAATTTTATTTTCCTGAAGATTGAAATTCCTGAATGATAGAGAAACCTGCTTCATCCATAGCATATGTTAACTGATCTACACGGTTAGAGAACACGTTATAGAATATAATAGCTAATGCTGATGATAAGATACCTACCAATGTGTTTACAAGTGCTTCGGAGATACCTGTAGAAAGTGCTGATGTATCTGGTGTACCGGCTGCTGCTAATGCACCGAATGCACGAATCATACCCACAACTGTTCCTATTAGTCCTGTTAGTGTACCGATAGATGCACAGGTAGAAATAACCACCATGTTTTTAGATAACATTGGTAACTCAAGTGCAGTAGCTTCTTCAATAGCTTTTTGGATAGCAGAAACTTTTGCTTCTTTATCCATGTTGCTATCGTTTTGAACGAATTTGTATTTTTCTAAACCTTCATGAACTACGTTAGCCAAAGAGCCTTGTTGTTTATCACACTCAGCAATAGCCCCATCTAAATCATGGTTAGAGATTAGTGATTTAATTTTAGATACAAACTTATCGGTTGCACCCTTGCCACTTGCTTTTTGAATAGTGATAAAACGCTCAATAGCAAAAGTTAACACAGTTAAAAATACACCCAATAATATAGGCACAATAAAGCCTCCTTTGTACATAATACCTAAAAAGTTACCTGCCTTAGGATGCCCTTCTGCATCAAAATTATTGGCGTTACCCAAAATAGTCATGTAAATAAACGCACCTATGCCCATGCAAATTGCTATGGCTAATGCTGAAACGATGAACGGAAATCCGCCTGATGTTTTTTTGTTACTCATATTGTTGATTTTTATTTGTTTTTACTTTTTTGTTTTTAAAATGGTTGCCAAACTTACTAAAATAGTTTTGAATTCAAAAAACGCTTGCCTTCTTTAAGATTGTTTAACGAAAACACTTATTTTTTCGATTCGCTGTAAAGATACTTTATTAAGATGCTTTGGGGTGAAGAACTTTTTAAACGGTAGGGTTTTTTCGATAAGCGGTCATTTTGGAAACAAACTACCTATTATAAACCTTAAATAATAATACCAATTACGGTAACATCATCTACCTGTTCTAAATCTCCTTTCCAATCATCAAAAACTTTAGATAACGTTTGTTTTTGTGCAGTCATATTTTGTTGGCTAATAGCAGACAATTGTTCTGCAAATTGTTTATACTTAAACTTCTTTCCCTTAGGGCCGCCAAACTGATCGGGATAGCCATCGGTATAGGTGTATACTACATCACCTTGTTGCAACTGTACTTTATTACAGGTAAAAGGTTTTATCTCTTCGGTATGCATACCCACCGGCATTTTATCTGATTTTAATTCTATTACCTCATTATCTCTGACAATATAGATACCATTATTAGCTGAGGCATATTCTAAGGTATGTGCATCAAAATCAAAACAGCACAAACTCATATCCATACCATCTTTACTTTTTTCGGTACTACCCTCGGGATTAAGTGCTTCTATAATTTCATTACGTAAAGCATTTAATACTTCATCGGGTTTTGTAATCCCTTTTTCAATCATAATTTCATTTAAAAAATTAATCCCCAACATACTCATAAACGCACCTGGCACGCCATGCCCCGTACAATCGGCCGTAACTAAATAAAACTTGTTGTTTATATAAGTAGCCCAATAAAAATCTCCACTGACAATATCTTTGGGTTTAAATAAAATAAAAAACTCTTTTACATAATTGCCAATATATTTTTCTGATGTAAGTAAAACCTGCTGTATTCTTTTAGCATAGGTTATGCTATCAATAATTTCTTTTTGGTTTTCCTCTACTAAATACTTTTGCTTTTCAATAATTTCTTTTTGCTTTTGGGTTATTTTAAATCGGTTAAACATAAATACAGCAAACACTAGTGCAAGAACCAAAACGCAGGAGACAAGTATAATAACTATACGCTGCCTTTTCTCCTCTTCAATAGTAATTACTTCCTGCTCATCGGCTTTAGCTTTTAACTCAGCTTCTTTTTTTTGTACTTCGTAATGGGTCTTTAAATCGCCAATGCGTTTGCTGTTTTCCGAACTAAAAATACTATCGGTTAGTTTCTTAAATAACACATAGTTGTTGTACGCATCTTTATACTGATTTGTTTTAGCATAAGCTTCTGCGATAATCTGATATGAAATACGTTCCTGTTCTATGTTGCCAATCTCTTTATTTATATGCAAGCCCAAATAACCATAATGAAGGGTTAACTTGTAATTTTGTATATTATTATATAATTCCGCCATATCATTAAAACATCCTCCTAGACCCTGCTTGTCTTTAATTTCTTCTCTTAACTGTAAAGCTTTTAAATAATATTCCAAAGCTTTCGTGTAATCTTTTTGATGCTTATAGATAATGCCAATATTATTATAGCAATTTCCTATGCCCTGTTTGTCACCAATTTCCTGTCTTATTTTTAGTGACTTTAAATCATAATCCAAAGCTTTAGGGAACATAGATTGTTTGCGATAAGCTTCACCTATGTTGTTATAAGTGGCAGCTATTAATTGTTTATCATTAATTTCTTCAAAGTATTTTAAAGATTGTAAGTAATACTCTAGCGCTTTGGAATAATCCTCCTGATACTGTGAAACATTACCCAAATTACCGTAACATTTCCCAATGCCCAGTTTATCGCCAATCTCCTCAAATGCTTTTAACGATTGTAAATAATACTCCAGTGCTTTAGGATAATTAGACTGGTTAATATAAATATTACCTATGTTTTTATAAGCAGTAGCTATACCTTTTGTGAAAGATAGTTTTTGACTAATGCTGATTGCCTCATTGGCATATTTTAATGATTTTTCGTGCTCACCGGTATTATTAAGTTGTCGGCTAAGTTTATTTAAGGTATTTACCTTGTTAGTATCATCTTTAGAAGTTTGTAAAACCCGGGTTATAGAATCTATATTTTGCGCTAAAACTGCTGTTCTGATTCCTCCCAGAAAGAAAGAAAAGAATACAAGA
>CAJCJB010000277.1 GCA_903970545.1 Candidatus Saccharimonadota bacterium
ACTAATAAAGAGATTTTTCATATTCATTTTACTTTTTAAATACATCTTTTCCTACATAAAAATTTAATTGTTCAAAAGCACTGTATCGCTGGTCTTTAACAGCAAAAGATTGGGTTATATATGTTTGGTAAGAATCAAAAATATCTACAAAGCTTAATAAGGATAAGTTCTTTTTGACAAAGTTGCTTTCTGCGCCTTGCATCATGGCATTAAAATCGGCAAGGCAAGCAGCGTTTTGCGAACTGCTTATTTTCTGGTACTCCAATATTGCCTGATAAGCACCAAATACATCGTTTTGCACATTTACATAATCGGACCTTACCTGTTGTTCATCAGAAGTTACAGCTAACTTGGCATTTTTTATATTACCCTGATTACGGTTAGCAATAGGCAATGGAAGACCAAAACCTAACACAGGGTCATTCTGAATGAAGTTACTGTTTCTTGTCATTCCTGGTTGTAAGCTAAGGTCAGGCACACCCGTTGCTTTTTGCAATCTTATATTCTCATTATCAGCAGCTAATTGTGCTAAATCTGACTTTAAATCGGGTCGGTTTAGCAGAGCTTGGTCAACCAATTCGGCTAAAGACAAATTTGAAATGTCATATTTTTTATTTAACTCATCTTCGGTCAATTTAGGTTTGTAAAACACATTGCGGGGGTCGTTCAAAAAGGCGTTAAATTCCTTAATTGAGTTTTGTTGCAGGGCATTCCATACACCTATACGGTTGGTTTGCAAGTTAAATAACATGGCACGTACACGGGTTATATCAAGTAAGGATATATTTTTTTTTGAGTATTGCTCTTCAAAACCTTCTACAATTTTTTTGGCGTAAGCAATTTCTGCATCCATTAACTTTAGAGATTCTAATCCAAAGTACAAATCAATAAAATCAGTTCGTAGAGAAAATAATAAGCTCCTCATTAAATTATCAAATTGGTATTTTTGCACATCACCAGTAAGCTTAGCTACATTAGCTGTTTTTATACGCTTTTGTGCCAAGGAAATAGTCCAGTTTAGATTAATGACAAAATCCCCTTGTGTTGTTTGGTCTCCATCAACTCCTGTTCTTAAAGGAAACCATTTACCCGTACTGCCGTTTGAATTAACGTATGACTTGTTATAAACAGTTGGTTCAAAATACATGTTGGGATTATTAAACAACTTAGCTTGCCCAACTAAAGCATAAGTAGCATCTACATTATATTTGGCAGCCAATGCAGCATAATTATTTTTTACAAAAATAGCTTCGGCATCTGCCAGTGTTATTGAAATTGTATCTGTAACATTATGAATGCTGTCTTTAGATACAATAGGCGGTTGAGAAATTTGGGTGGAAGAAGTAGGAAAAGGGGCAACCTGTTTAAACATCTGTGCAGATGCTTCTACTACGCTTAGTACAGCAATAAGCATGAATATAATTTTTCTTATACATGAAGCATTAAGATTGCTGTTTTGTATATAATACTTCATAATCCGCCAACTCATAGTTTAAATGTGAAATATTTTTTTGCAAAGTTAGAGTGATGTGTAACGGAGGAAATTAGACCTTAATTAAAAGTCTATTAGAAATTGATTAGAAAGAAATAAGGAGTTGATTAGAAAATGGAATTACTCAGTTAAATTCTATTGAAAAAGTAGTTCCCTTGTTGGGCGAAGATGTAACAGTTATTTTTCCGCTATGCTTTTTAATAATGCCCTTGCTAATTGATAACCCAATGCCATGTCCCTTAAAACCTCTTGCGTTATTTGCTCTAAAAAAAGGATGAAAAATAGACTCCACATCTCTTTTATCTATTCCTATGCCTTGGTCAATAACATCTATTTTAATTTTTTGCTGATAACAGTTTAGTACACAAATTACCTGCTTTTCATTTGAAAACTTAATCCCATTTTCAATAATATTATTAATAGCTGAATACAACAATAATTTATTTCCTTTAATAATAAGGTTGTTTGATTCTTCCGGTAAAGCGCCAGAATGGTATTTAACTATTTTTTCCGGGTATCTTTTATTTATATTTTGCTTTAAATCTAACAATAACTCGTCGATACGAATCTCATCATTAAAATTGGTTTGTGTGGAGGTATAATCTTCAATTTGAGTTAGTAATAGTAATGAATTTACCAAGTCTTTCATTTGAATAGATTGGTTTAGTGTAGTCTCGATTGTTGTAGTTAATTCCTTTTGATTTCTTTCTTTTGAAAGAGATACCTGTAACTCTCCTATAATCGAAGTAAGTGGTGTGCGTAATTCATGCGAAGCATTATTAATAAACACCCTTTCTGTTTCAAAAGAGTGTTGTAGCCTTTCCAGCATATCATTAAAGGTATTTGCCAATTCCTGTATCTCATCATTATTTTTACCGCCGGACACACGTATATTTATATTAGATAATTTAATATGCTTAACTTGTTTCACCACATCAATAATTGGATTAAGAGCTTTTCTCGAAAAGTATTTTCCAAAAAAGTAAATAAGCATTAATGAAATCACATATACGGAAACACAAACAAGTAATAAAAAATTTAGTTTTTTTTCGCCTGTTTCATCAATCGCAGACGCTACAATAAAAAAATTACCTTCATTATCTTTATAATGTAAACCAATATACTGTCTTTGACCTTCGCTAAATTCAATTTCCTCGTTTATGCGTATTGAGTTAAATATCTTGTTGCTAAGAGGGCTCGGATGATTATTTGTATGAAACAATACTTTTCGTGAATCATCATAAATATCAATTTCTTCAAGTGGTAACGTTCTTTGAAATTTTTCTTCAAAAGCATGAATCCTTTCTTTTGATAATTCATCCTTCTCGAAAAATATATTAGCTACAATAAATACCCTTTCTTTCAAACGCTCGTAAAAAAAATACCGAGCATTAAATGAAGCAAGTGAGTATACCGATACTAATACACTTAGTAAAATAAGACCAACTATTACTGCAAATTGTACTGTTAAGCGCTTGCCTATTTTCACACTAATTCTCTTTTAGAATATACCCCATCCCAAACACTGTATGTATCAGTTTATTTTCAAAACCTTTATCTATCTTATTTCGCAAATAGTTAACATATACATCAACTACATTAGTACCACTATCAAAACTATTATCCCAAACACAACTTGCTAAATGAGCTCTTGATAATATATTCTCTTTGTTTTTTAAAAAGAAGTGCAAGAGAGCATACTCTTTTGCAGTAAGAATAATCTCTTTGTTATTTCTAAAAACTCTCTTACTGCTATCATTTAATACTAAATCAGCTATTGTAAATATTGTTGAGCTATCTTGTTCTTTTTTGCTTCTTCTTGACAAGGCTTTTAGACGAGCTAATAATTCAAAAAAATCAAACGGTTTCGTTAGATAATCGTCCGCTCCTGAGTTCAAACCTATTATTTTATCTTCGGTAGAATCTAAAGCAGTTAGCATTAATATAGATACGTATTTGTTATGAAACCTTATTCTATCACATACTTCTATGCCATTTAATGAAGGAATCATTACGTCTAAAATGATTATATCAAATACTTCTTTAAGAGCTAAGTCCAATCCGGTTTTACCATCGGAAGCACATTTAACTATAAAATCGTTCTCTTTTAATCCTTTCTCTATAAAGCTAATTACCCCAGGGTCATCTTCAATTATTAAAATATTCATTTCAATTAGTAGGTATTAGTATTATTGAATAATAAATTTTGGCTTGCTGAATTTAGTTTAACTACAGTAGTGAGATTTACAATCTTATTTAATATTTCAGAGTTTTCAAAAGCGATTGATGTATTTTAATAAAAGATAACATTAAACTGTCATAATAAATACGCCTCGCTTCCTTATCCTGAAAATAAGAAAATTTGGGCGCAATAATTTTTGCAGTTTTTGGTAAAGGTAAAGTGATATAGAAAGAAGAAAATTAGACCTAAATTAAAAAGTAATTAAAAATTGATTAGAAAGAAATTAGAATAGGATTAGAAAAATCTAATTGTTTATAATTACTTCTTAAGTCAAAAATTTAAAAAACGAATTCTTTAATGATTACAGTTTGTGATGATGGATGCGAATAAAATCATAAAGAGAGTAAGTAGTTGCTATAAGTGTAATAAACTAAAAATACTTTCAGAATTTCTATAACGTGTTTAAACAGTTGTTAAATAAGATTTTAGGTTAGATAAAATTTGAAAATCTTGAATTAAAGAGTTCGATTTTTCGTCTGTGGGGTCTACCAGCAGAATCAAGCCTCTCAGACGCGAGAGGCTTTTTTATTGCGCTGGAAAATACGTCAGGTGTGCAATATTGGTGTGCAATATTTTTATCAGGTTACGCTGAAAAGAAGAATACAGATGCTTTAATAATAGATACAGGGCTTATTACAACTGTTTACGGGGGTATGGATTTCCTCTCCCGTGCTTTCTCACATTTTATAAAATACGCTACGGAACGTGATTTAGAGTTTAAATGCCTTCGTAAAACGTATATGACCAAACTCACTATCGCTGCCGGGCCGAATGCAAAGTTGTTTACCGGCAGTTCAAGTGATGCTGTATTGAAAAATCACTATCTATCAACCGCATTCATGGCGGCGAACCTGGAAGATTTTACGGTGTTGTAGCAACTCAGAATAATTTTCTGTAGTTTTATAACTCATTTATGGCAGTAACTCCAAAATATAAATGTAGTCAATAAAAACAAACAACATGAAAATACTTATTGCCATTTTAGCCTTAATGTTTGTTTTTAACTCGAAGGCTCAAACAATTAGCACCATTGCT
>CAJCJB010000278.1 GCA_903970545.1 Candidatus Saccharimonadota bacterium
GGATAAATTGGTAACAGGGTACTTGGAAGGAGTTATTGAAAAGGAGAATTACCTGAAAAAGAAAGACCAATTATTAAAACAAAAATCGGATTTAAAACTTAAAAACTCGGATTTTGGTAAGGGCTGCAAAAGTTGGGTCGAACCATTGCGCGAATGGGTGAAAACCCTTCATTATGCTGGGAAAATCGGCAATTTAACTGCCGATTTATCCGAATTTAAGGCGTTTTCAGAAAAGCTTGGGTCGAACCGTCTTTTGCAGGATAAAAAAATAGGATTTGATTGGTTGCCCGCTTTTCGGTTCATCGCGATTGACAAGGGTTTCCCACCAACAGCAACAAAAAGCCCCGACTTGTCGGGGCTTAAAAAAGGGGAAGAAAAAAAAGAACTTCCCGCTTGGCGGAGAAAGAGGGATTCGAACCCCCGGAAGTTTGACCTTCAACAGTTTTCAAGACTGCCGCAATCGACCACTCTGCCATTTCTCCAGCGGCAAAAGTAATACTTTTTTTAATCCTGCGAACCAACAGGTATCTTTAATTTAAAAAGTTTTGTAATTGTTGTACCTTTGTATTATGTACGCTTCAATCAAATTAGTATAACCAAATGAAAAAGCTTTTTTACCTGTTTCTTTTCATCACTTCTTTTAGCATCAGTGCATTTAGTAGTGTAAAAGCCTATTTAAACTATGCCCTTTTTTATGCCCCCGGCAAAGGCAGCTATGTTGAAATGTACTTGGATGTGGCGGGTTCATCTGTGCTGTTTAAAAAACAAAAATTAAGTTATGAAGCCAAAATACATATAGATGTTACTTTTAAACATAACGATAGCTTAATAATAACAAGAGGATATAATTTACTTAGTCCCGAAATAGCAGATACAAATTCTAAAATAGATATTCTTGATGTGCAACGTTATCAGCTGAAACCCGGCACTTATTTGGCAGAAATAAAAATAGCAGATGCTAACAACCCCAAACAAGAACCTGTAAAAAGTACGATGACCATTGTTGTACCCCCTGCAACGGATAGTATCTATGTATCCGATATTGAATTGGTAGAATCGTTTGAAAAATCAACAGAACAAAGCCCGTTTGTAAAAAGCGGTTATTATATCGCACCCTATCCGCTTACTTATTTTAATGAACGAGTAAACAAGTTGAATTTTTATGTGGAAGGTTACAATACCTTAAAGCAATTAGGTGCCGATTCTAAATTTTTATTTACGTATTATATTGAAGCTGCCGAAATGAAAGAAGTTGTAACGGGCTATCATACCTTTACCAAACATAAGCCGGAAGAAGTAGTTCCGCTTATAGGGCAGTTTGATATTGAAAAATTAGCCAGCGGTCATTACAACTTAGTTGTTGAGATTCGCAATAGTGCCAATGAATTGAAAGCAAAAAAAACACTACCCTTTACCCGCATTGCCCCTAAAGTTAAAATTGCGCTAAACAATTTAAGTTCGATTGATACTGCCGGCACCTTCATCAGTCATGTTACCAACCCCGATACCTTGAGGGAATATATACGTTGTCTCTATCCCATTTCCAGTACTGCAGAAAGAGATTGGCAGTATAATCAAACGCAGAACAATGATGTAGTAAAAATGCAGCAATATGTTTATGCTTTTTGGGAAAACAGAAACCCCCCTAACCCAAAACTTGCTTGGGAAACTTATATGAAAGAAGTAAGAAAAGTAAATAAAATATATCCCTGTGGCAGTCAGCCCGGTTATATGAGCGATAGAGGCAGGGTATATTTGCAATATGGTGCGCCCAGTGCTGCGCAGCAAGTAAGTTATGAGCCCGATTCTTATCCGTATGAAATATGGCAATATTACCGTTTGGCAAACACTTCTACGGGTGGATACCAAACCAATAAAAAGTTTGTTTTTTATAATCCAACCTTAGATGGGAAATGTTTTACGCTATTACATAGTGATGCGCGCGGAGAACAAAAAGATGACCGTTGGCAGATAGATTTGAAGAAACGCGACAATCAAATTTTTAATTTCGACCAGACCACACCACAAGGTAGTATGGGTGATAATGCGGCCGATTTATTTAATAATCCCCGCTAATGTATGCAGAGCTCCAAAGTTGCGGTTGTTATTTTAAATTTTAACGGAAAAAAATTACTTCAAAGGTTTCTTCCTGCTGTAATTCAACATAGCACAAACGCTACGATATATTTAGCCGATAATGCCTCTGTGGATGATTCTATTTCGTATCTAAAAGAAAGTCATCCAGAAATAAGAATTATTGAATTGCAAGAGAATTACGGTTTTGCTAAGGGCTATAACGAAGCTTTAAAGCAAGTTGATGCCGATTATTTTATACTATTAAACTCTGATGTGGAAGTAACACCTGATTGGATTAATCCTGTTATTAATTTAATGGAAGCCGATAAAATTATTGCAGCAGCCCAACCCAAAATACTTTCTTATAATGCAAAAGATGAGTTTGAGTATGCCGGTGCCTGTGGCGGTTTTATTGATAAATATGGGTATCCGTTTTGCAGAGGAAGAATTTTTAATACACTCGAAAAAGATAGTGGGCAGTATAATTCTGCCATAGAAATATTTTGGGCAACTGGTGCCTGTATGTTTATAAGAGCCTCTGTTTTTAATACATTAAGGGGCTTTGATGGTTTTTATTTTGCCCACATGGAAGAAATTGATTTGTGCTGGCGTATAAAAAACACGGGACATAAAGTTATGGCAGCTCCTCAGTCTGTTGTTTACCACGTGGGAGGAGGAACCTTAGATAAACTTAGTCCAAGAAAAACATTTTTAAATTTCAGAAATAGTTTAATATCCCTTACTAAAAACAACGCAAGTGGTGTATTGCTTTTAAAAATAGCAACACGTTTAATTTTAGATGGTGTGGCGGGTACAAAATTCCTTTTTGAAGGGAATGCCAAACATACATGGGCTATTGTAAGAGCCCACTTTTCTTTTTATTTTAATTTAAAATACATCTTGCAAAAAAGAAAAGAAATTAAATCATTCCCCGATTATAGTCCTAGTAATAAACAGATATACCAAAGCAGTATTGTTTTTGATTATTATTTAAGTAAAAAGAAACTCTTTTCTAATTTGAGAAAAGATTTATTTAACGCTTAACGGGCTGCCAAACACTACTGTTTACTCCTTTGCAATAGCGTACAAATCCTACTAACAAAGCAAAATTCATTACAATAAAGTGACTAATTGATATAAGCGGTTTTAGTTTAACACCTGTTTTTACAAACAAATTATTTAGCAAAGGAAATAGTAAAAGAAGTGTTTCGGCAATAAGTACATACTTAAATAAGGATAGGTCACCCATTAAACAAGCACAGCAGATACAATTTAGTAAAAAGAAGAATGGGGTAAACCAGCGTAATACTTTATGTGATATGTAAGCAAAGCCAATTTTAGAAAAAGGAGTATAAAGAAGATGTTTAAAATAAACTAAATTCTGAAAATTACCAGTGGCAATCCGGGCTTTCCGTCTAAACTCCCCCTCTGTATCAGCTTTAATATCTTCATGTACAAGTGCGCTTTCCTGAAAAATAATTTTGCCTTTATTACTTAAAACTTCACAAGTAATAAAAAAATCGTCTACATTAAAATTAGAAGGAACATTGGTATAATTTTCTTTACGAAGTGAATAGCAACCACCCTCCGCACCAATTACTATATTCCATAATTTGCTTTCAGCACTCTTTAAGTAATTCTCGAAATTAAAATATTGCAATTCATTTTTGGTAATGGTTTCGTCGTTAAGTGCACGTTTACTAATATTACCACACACCATTTTTACTTCCGAATCTTTAAAGTCTTTTACTAATTCATAAAAAGTCTTTTCTTTAAAATATACATTGGCATCTGTCATAATAAAAATGGTAGCTTGCGCCATAGAGCATAGTTTATTTATAATATTTATTTTCCCCGTTCGCTCAGTAAATTCAATAAGTTTAAGTGATGGATATGTCGTTTGATATTGTTTAATAATGGCTACCGTATTATCGCTACAGGCATCTGTACCAATATAAAAAGTAATTTTTTCTTTAGGATAAGTGGTACTGAAAGTGCTTTCTATTTTTTGTGCAATAACATCTTCTTCGTTATAAGCGGCACAAATAACAACTATCTCAGGCAAGTCATCATTTGGTTGATATTGTATATTGTTTTTATCTGTTTTATTTCTCGAAAATACATATAATATTAAGGGGTAAAAAACATACGTGTGAAGCATGAGGTAAACAGAAATAAAAAACAGTATTTGAAAACACAAGACCACGTGCTTACAGGTTTTGATAAAAATTAACCAGTTGCTTTACTATAGTATTATTGTCAAAATATTGCTCAACAAAACTTCTGGCTTCCTTCTGCATGGAATTTCTTTTATCCTTATTAGTTAGTATTTCTATCACAGCATTTGCAAAATCACTAGGGTTATCTGCTAATAAACAATTTTTACCTGATATAACAGCAATACCTTCAACACCTATAGTAGTAGAAACTATAGATTTTCCATAAGCCATACCTTCAATCATTTTTATGCGCATACCACTTCCTGAAAGTAAAGGTACAACCATTACACCGTATTTATGATAGACTTTCTCTGCACTTTTTGTTTTGCCGATTACTACTACATTTGGTTTCTTGAGTGATAAAACTTTTTGGCTCATTCCTCTTCCAATAATATAAAATTTTGCCTGAGGAATTTTTGACAAAACCTTATCCCACACATTATTTACAAACCATAAAACAGCTTCTTCGTTAGGCATCCAATCCATGCTGCCAAAATGAAATACACTAAAGGGAAGCTCCTCTTCATGATTTGCAATATATTGCTGTAATTGCAAACCCGTTGGCGAAACATGAAAAGGTTTATGAATGCCCCAGTTTTCAAAATAGATTTTATCTACAACTGTTATGGGAATAATGGCATCAATACTTTGAAGAGCTTTTTTTTCAAACTTCTTTAGTCGCTCTGCCTGCAATAGGAGATAATTGCGCTTTATTAAGTTTCCTTCATTTGCAATTATTCGTTGCCAGATTAAATGCTCAGCATTGTGTGTTCGTATACTTATTTTAGCCCTACTGTATTGTCTTATAGTTGGAATATAATTTCCTAAGAAAATACTTTCCAGTTGAACAATATCAAACTCTTTTTCTTTTAATAGGTAGATTAATTCATCTTCAAATGCCTTAAAATAAAACCGGGAAACAAAATAAGACTTGTTTGAAAATAAATTTAAAAACGCACCTATTGCTGTTACATCCGTATTTTGATAAACCGACTGATAATTGCTTTTAGTTTTAAATTCAATATCTACCGCCTCGTCCGGTTTAAAATGTTTTTCTGTATTAATACAAAGTAGAGTTAAATCAATTTGATTATTTATTAATCCACAACTCATATTATACATAGCTATTGAACTACCATCATCAGGGGGGTAAGGGGGCTTATTGGTGAGTTGCAGCAGGCGCATTTTTTCGAGTATTTTTTTTGAATACTTTTCTAAAGAAATCGGCATATACGTTTGAATCGAACAAGGGAGAATCGTTAGCGGCTTTTAAGGACAGCCAAATACCAATAGGAAGAAATATTGTAGAACCTATCCACATGCCTACTACTACGTTTAATTTATCCTGTAGTACCATTTTTTCGCAACTGATAGAGATAACGTGGTACGTAATAAAAAGAAAGACGGATATTACAACCGGCATTCCAAAACCTCCTTTACGAACAATAGCACCAAGAGGAGCCCCTACAAAGAACAGAATAATACATGCACATGAAAGTGTAAATTTTTTATGCCACTCAACTGCAAAATTTGCCTGTTGAAAAATTTGATTCTCTTCTTCACCAACTTTTGAAGTTAAAAACGAATCTGCACTACGAGCCATATTTAAAGCACCCTCTATCAGGTTCTTTTTACGAACGGCGGGTAGCTTGGTCAAAAAAGTATCTATAGAAGCTATTTCTTTAATATGAAGCGAATCGTTTTTTTTGCATTGTGCAAAGCATTTTTGAAAGTAGTATAAGGTAGAAAACTGTTTGTAAATCTGCTTATAGGTTTGCTGCCTCACTTTAATGGTTGTATCATTATATTGAGAGAGCAACTTTATGTTCATCATTCCGGCATTGTTTTTAAACAATATTTCATCAGTGTTTTGCATTTTAATTTTACTCAAATCAATTTTAACTTCCTGTTCTTTAAAGTGCATAATCATGTTAGGTCGTGTGTGCTCTTGCTTAGCATCTTCTAAAGATTGAGAGTAACGCGTTCCGTTAAAGAGTTTCATAATTAAAAACTTCTTATCGTTCGTCATGGCAATTTGCCCATCTTTTGCATACATCTGTGCAGTATTTCCACGCCCTGCGGTATGGTCGTATATATATACATTATGGATAGTAACGCCATCATCCTCTTTTTTACCAATACGAATGCTATAGCCCTGAATGCCGTTATAAAAAACGCTTTCTTTTAAGCTGATAGCAGGTTTAGAACTGCGCACGTCATACAACAATCGTCCGGCTTTTAAATTTACGTAAGGCAAGGTATAGTTGCTAAATAAAAAACAAAAGCCCGACAAACCCAGAATTAAAATAACCAAGGGGCGCATAATGGCTAATAAAGATAATCCGGCAGATTTCATCGAAGCTAATTCATAACTTTCTCCTAGGTTACCAAATGTCATAATAGACGAAAGCAATATTGCCAAAGGCATGGAGGGTGATAAGAAGGTAACAAATATGTAGCCGAACATTTTTACCAGCGTTACATTATCAATACCCTTGCCCACTATTTCATCAATGTAGGTAAACAAGAAAATCATGAAGAAAATAAACATGGCAATAAAAAGCGTTGCAATAAACGGCGGAATGTATTTTTTAATTAAATAAATATGTAGTGTTTTTATGCCCATCACTCGTGCAAAGTTATTATTTCTTATTATCCACATCAACTATTCTAAGACGGAAAACATGTGTTGAATATCAAAAACAGAAACTAAAAATGTGACTTTTTTAGTAATTTCGGCAAAAACAAAGTTATGCTATTCAAAACCTCCGATAACCTTAACCTCTATTACGAAGTAACGGGCAACACCCAAAGCACAAAAACCATTGTGTTTTTAAACGGATTATCACAGTCTACCATGGCGTGGGTTTTAATGACACCCTATTTTAAGAACGATTATAAGATTGTGTTGGTAGATTTTATTTTTCAGGGACAATCTTCTAAAGATGCCGAGTGGCGCAATTTTGATAAACATGCACAGGATATAAAAGAACTGTTAGATGATTTAAAAATTGACAAAGCCTATATAGCGGGCTTGTCTTACGGCAGTTTGGTAGCTCAGCATTTTGCTTTGTTGTATCCAAAAAAAGTAAACAAGCTTATTTTAATGAGCAGCTTTGCACACAAAACACCCTATTACGATGCCATTGAAACGGCGTGGTGGAACGCCCTGCAGGTAGGAGGTTACTCGCTTATGTTGGATGTGATGTTGCCCAGTGTGCTTGGCGAAAATTATTTTATGCATCCACTCATCCCTATTGATTTAATGAAACAGGCGCGCACCGATGCAAACAATGATAGTGCGGCTTTGTTTAAATTAATGCAAGCCACTAAAGAACGTCCTGATTACCGACCTATGCTGAAAAATATTACTGCTCCTACGCTTATTATACATGGCGAAAAAGATTTGTTACTGCCCGTACATTTAGCGGCTGAGGTGCATAAAGCTATTCCAAATTCTGTATTGGAAATTATTCCGAACGTTGGCCATACGCTAAACTTAGAAGCCATCGCTAAAACATCTGAATTGATATTGAATTTTTAATTCGAAAGGATGAAACGTATTCTGTTAGCCGAAGACGAAGAGCATTTGCGCGATACCATAAAGCTTAATCTGGAGTTAGAAGGCTATCAGGTAACTGCCTGCAACAATGGTGCAGAGGCAATACAAGTATCTAAACAACAAAACTTTCATTTGGCAATACTCGATGTAATGATGCCCGAGATAGATGGTTTTGAGGTTTGCACACAACTAAAAAAACAACACCCTGATTTGCCTGTTTTGTTTTTAACTGCACGTGCCGATAGCAACAGTCGCATTACCGGATTGAAATTGGCCGATGATTATTTAAACAAACCCTTCAATTTAGAAGAACTTATTTTGCGTGTAAAGAATCTTTTAAAGAGATACGATGCACAAACTATCAATGCATTTATGTTTGGCGACTTTGAAATTAATTTCACATCGCTATACATCAAAACAAAAACAGAAACCATTACATCACTCTCGCAACGCGAGTGGCAACTGCTTAATCTGTTGGTGAGTAAAAAAAACTTAGTGGTATCTCGTGATGAGATATTGGAAAAACTTTGGGCTCCAAACGAAAACCCTTCTGCTCGCACGATTGATAATTACATTTTAAATTTCCGTAAGATATTTGAAACCAACCAGCGTGAACCGCAGTATATACAGTCCATCCGAGGAGTGGGATATAAATTTACAATTTAACTAAGAAGAAAAGAGAGAAGATATGTTTAAGATGCTTTTTAAACTGGGTAAATTTAAGGTAACGCATTACCTACCCGATAACATAAAGAAATGTGTAATAATTGCCGCGCCGCATACCAGCAACTGGGACTTTATTTATGCCATGGGTGCGCTTAGTATTATGAAACTTAAACTGCGTTTTACCATTAAAAAAGAGTGGATGAAGTTTCCTTTCAAAGGCATTATGAAATCGCTGGGAGCATTACCAATTGATAGGAATGCGATTAAAGAAGGTAAAAAGAGTGGCACCGTAGATGCGGTTGTAGATTTATTTACCAACAGAGACGAGCTTCGATTAATGGTTACACCCGAGGGTACGCGTGCTAAAATGGATAAATGGAAAACAGGTTTTTACTACATTGCCCTTAAAGCACAAGTACCTATTGCTTTAGCATTTATAGACTATAAGAAACGTATTTGTGGTATTGATAAAATAATTTACCCGAGTGGAGATTTTAAGTTAGACATGAAACTTATAATGGATTTTTATAAAAATGTTAGCGGAAAATACCCGGAGAATTTTAGTACAGACATTGAATTAGCGTAACAACTATGGCAGTAAAAAACATTATACTTGATTTTGGCGGGGTGTTGTTAGACCTTAATTATATGCGCACCCAACAGGCTTTTGTTGACTTAGGTTGCAAAAACTTTGAACAGATTTATTCGCAGGCACAACAAACCGATTTGTTTAATCAGTTTGATAAAGGAGAAGTAAGCGAAAAGGTTTTCTTTGAGGAATTAAAGAATCTATCAGGTTTAAAAACGATAACTATAAATGATATTAAGCATGCCTGGAATGCCATGCTTATTAACCTCCCTGAAGAGAACTATACTTTACTGAAAGAACTTAAAAACAAATACCGTGTTTTTTTATTAAGCAATACCAACGAAACGCACATTACTGCCTTTGAAAAATTAATTCCTGAAACATGCCCTTTACCTGAATTTGAAAGCATGTTCGAGAAGATTTATTACTCCTGCAGAATTAACCTACGTAAACCGGATGTGGAATGTTTTCTATATGTACTAAACGACAGCAACTTAAACCCCGCAGAAACTATTTTTATTGATGACTCTATTCAACATATTGAAGGCGCTAAGAAATCAGGCATTGCCCCTTATTGGTTGCAAAAGGGCGTTAGTACTACAAGTTTTTTAAAGGAAATAAACATATTGTAATCAGTAGTTAAAGTGGGTACTGAAATAGGTACTCTTAACAATACTGTCGGTTTTATCAAACTCTACTTTTTTATCATCCTGTATCATGATTAAGTAATCGGTATTCCTGATTAAAAAGTCTATATCGTGAGATGAGATGACGGTTACTTTATTTTCTTTCTGAGTAGTTTCCATTATTGTTTTAAAGAAATTCTTTTTAGATGTGTAATCTAAAAAGGCAGTGGGCTCATCCAATAACAAAACAGGCGTTTGCTGCGCCAAAGCTTTGGCTATATAAGCCTTTTGTCTTTCGCCATCACTGATAGCAGTTATTAATTTGTCTATTAAATGCAGTATGCCAACGGTATCAATAGCTTCTTCTATTAATTGATTATCTGTTGCATGAAGTGTTGCCATATTATTCAAATATGGATAACGCCCCATACTTACCAACTCAAATACACTGATGGGAAATGCACCACTATTAAAGGCAAACCCAAAGGTTATAATCTTTGAACGTTTTTTATTATTAAGATTAGAAATCTCATCATCCTTATAATAAATAGCACCTGCTAATTCTTTCTGTAAACCTGAAATAGTTTTTAATAGTGTTGTTTTACCACAACCATTATTACCAATTAATCCAACCAAACAAGGCGATTGAAGATTGATAGAAATGTTTTCAATCAGTGCTTTTTGCTGATATCCGATGGAAACATTTTTTAGTTGAAAGCTATGAGAGGTTTCGCTCAAGTATAATCAGGAATTAATTTTTCTTCTTATGCTCTTCATACAGTAAATGTATAATACCATCAGAAAGTCCTATTTGCGGCACATACACTCTTTCTATATCGGCGTATTTCATAGCAGTTAAGAATATTTTAGTGGCAGG
>CAJCJB010000279.1 GCA_903970545.1 Candidatus Saccharimonadota bacterium
ATAAATGAACTTTATTCTTTTTTGAATGATAACGGGGGCTTAACGGTTCAAGAAGAAAAAAAATAAAG
Source organism: Candidatus Saccharimonadota bacterium (assembly GCA_903970545.1). Classification (GTDB taxonomy): domain Bacteria; phylum Bacteroidota; class Bacteroidia; order B-17B0; family Aurantibacillaceae; genus PALSA-968. The sequence continues at coordinate 69 of CAJCJB010000279.1, forward strand.
CAATAATGACTAAGAAAATTATCGTAGCAGTATTATTTATTTTTTGCACTTATTTTCCTTTCGCGCAAAGTAAGGTAGGATTTCCTACTTCCGAATCTAAATTAAAGTTACAAAAACAAATTATGGGCAACGCAGCATTTGTTTTTGAAGGAATCGCTACCTCCCAAAAATCCTATCGGACTGCAAAGTACGGGATACTTACCTGCACTGTCTTTGAAATTAAAAAAATCTTTAAAGGGAGTGGTCAAATTAAACTCGGCACTATAAAAGTAATATCTCTTGGCGGCACTATTCCAGAGGAGAACCCTGATAATAAAGAGAGAGTACTAGAAGGAAGTTCCGCAGGAGAAGATATTTCCATAGCTAAAGGAGTAACCTATATTATTTTTGCTCCTCTTGCCGATTCATCAGGGTTTGGTAATGCAAATTCGCCAGTAACAACTCTTGTAACTGATAATACTATTGTTTTAGGAGTGAGAGATTTAATCATACTAAACAGGATGTTAACTCATTATAAATCTCATAACGTAAAGAACCCTGAAAAATTAGCAGCTAATGAGAATGCTGCCGAATGGTTCTCTGTAGAGACTTATTTTAAAACATTAGACGAACTTTATACTTTCTTGAAAGATAACGGTGGCTTAACAGTTCAAGAAGAAAAGAAATAAACCAACATATTGAAAATAGGAAAACGTTTTTTAATACCAAAACAATGAAAACTATTAAAGTAGTTATCTTTTTGATTTTTGTTTGGGGCACTAAAATAGTAAATGCGCAAACTTACGTAGCAATACCCGATTCTAACTTTGTACACTACCTAAAAACTATTATACCAACTGCTTTTAAAGGAGATTCTTTAAATAAAAACAGTACGTTGGTTACTACATCTACCATTTTTATTACTGTCCCCGGGAAGTCTATTGCTAATTTAAGTGGTATTCAATACTTCACTTCCCTTAATTCTTTAAATTGTGATGGTAATCAATTAACGAGCCTCCCTACTTTACCTTATTCACTTAATTATTTAACTTGCAATAATAATAATATAACCAGTCTTCCGATTTTACCTAATAAACTTATTGAATTAGCTTGCTCTAATAATCCCTTATCTAACCTTCCTGTTTTGCCGGATTCACTTGTTTATTTAGATTGCAATAATAATAATTTAACAAGCCTCCCAGCTTTACCTAATTCACTTAAATCGTTGTTATGTGGCTATAATAACATTGCTTGTTTCCCTATTTTTCCAAGCTCTATTATTGATTCTTCTTATTTTAATATAGACCCAAATCCATATAATTGTTTACCTAATCATATTACTGCAATGAATTCTACCGATTTGGCAAAAGCATTATGTGCAGCAGGGAACACAAATGGCTGCCCTGTTTCGGTTGCAGGCATAGAACAATTTGCAAGTAATAATATGCAGGTAACAGTTTATCCTAACCCCAATAACGGTAGTTTTGTTATAGAACCAAGCCCATCCCTAACCCTTCCCGAAGGGAAGGGAACTTTAATGCAGGTTTATGATGTGAACGGAAAACTTGTATTAAGCCAAAGCCTCACCCCTGCACTCTCCAAAGGAGAGGGAGTTAGTATAGATGCAAGCAGTTTAAGTGAAGGTGTTTATAATATAAGTCTGCAAAGCAATGAAGGAGTTGTAAATAAAAGATTGGTTATAGTGAGATAGGCTTATACTCTTTTATCTTTAGTTGTTTTATCAAAGGCAATTAAATTAAATATTTCACGCATTCTTGACCGGACACGGTTGCCATAGGTAGCTTCAATTTCAGAAGCAGAAAGGTTGGTAGTTAAGTGTGTAGTAAGGTTTCGGGAGGTAAATAGATCATAACGGGATAAAAGGATTTCGCCCATTACATTGCACTCGTTGCCGAAGTATTTTAAATTGTTTTCTGTGCCTAAATCATCAAAGCAATAAGTAACCGGCTCGAACTGGTGAAAGCTTTGCCGACTGTATTTATGAATGATTTGATAGCCGTGTTGTATAAATTCAAAACTTATATCTCGGCAGGGCTTCATGATGCAACGCATACTCGGGGGCTCGAAAAGGCGCATCAAATTCATTAAGGAACTCTTACCTACGCCTATAGGACCGATTAGTAAAATTCCTTTATCGAGATTAATGTTTAATTCTGCGGCAGAGTATTCATCGGAAAGAAAGTAGCAAAGTAACCTGCGAATAAGGTGGGCATCTTCGGGATGCAGTTTAAATTGTTTGCCGTATTGTTCTTTGCCTTTGATTTCGAGCCATCGCATAGCATGGTTGTAATCGTATTTGGAGGGTAGTTCTTTTCCATTTATTGGAAAATCATAGTGGCTCTGCATAATTTTTATCTGTATTAGTTTGAAGTTTTCCGGCAACTGCCCTTCGACTTCGCTCAGGGTTGCACCTACTGGCTTTGTTTGGAATTATGATACTACATCAGGTCATACAATAGCTTCAAATGCTTATAGTTTTTATGAAAATTTATTACATGAGCTTGGGCATGGACATTTGTTAAACCATGTGAATGATACGGCTGATTTAATGTATAGAGACCTTTTTCACGGACATTTCATAAAAGATATAACTACTTGGCCGTCGTCAGACCAAGACGCGGCAGCGAATGTAATAGACTCCAGCAAAATAGTATCACTTGGTGCTTGCTCTTACACGCAAATGAACTCTACCACCGCAGGCTGCTCTTCACTGGGCATTGAAACCATAACGACACTCGTGGGGAAACTTAACGTATTCCCCAATCCTTCTGATGGTGATGTTACAATTAGTTACCAATTAAATACAAATGCTAAGGTTAATTTTAAACTAATGGATTACTTGGGTAGGGAAGTGTTAACCACAAAAAATGGGGAAAGAACAGAGGGAACTAACAGTGAACAGCTAAATATTGCTAACTTAGCATCAGGCATTTATCTTTTAATAGCTAATATAAATGGGGAAAATCAAACAATTAGAATTATTAAACCGTAATAATAATATTATGAAAACAATTAAAAAAATTATCTCAATAACAATATTTATTTTTTGTACACATTTTACATATTCCCAAAAATTTGGATTTTCTCCTGGTGAAGAAACATTGAAATTTCAAAAACAAGAAATAGACTTTATATAAGTTAATTTGATATTGTTTTCTTTCTATTTTTCACTCTAAAATTATGTAACCCACAGCCTAATAAAATTAGCTTGTCATGTAAAACATAATTTTTAACTCTTAATTTATATTTTAGTATGAATATGCGTTTTATGCTACTAATACTGTGTTCTACGCCTACTCTTATTTTTGATTTTTCTTTATTTTCTTCTTTTTGTTGCCCTGTTAATTCTTTTCCCTTTGGTTTTTTATGAGGGATTATTGCCTTCATATTTTTGATTTTTAAATTCAAATACGCAAGGTCTATATATCCATCTATTTTGCTGGTAAATTGTAATTCTTCGTATTCAAGTATTGTCTTATCATGTTCTTTTCCTTCGTAAGTATCTCCTAAATATATTACATAAGAGCTTTCCTTATCACTGATAATGGTGTTTTTGACTGCATGAGTCTTTTTTTTCCACTGTAGTATTCTTTCTGAACATCATTATCTTTCGGTCTTTGAATTTGGCGTTCAGTAGCGTCTATGATTATCTCTGTAAGCCCCATTTCCTTAATCAAAGCATTCAATTTTTTATTGTCTCTGCTTGGCAATACTTTCATAGTAACGAAACTATCTTCTAAAATTTGCAGCAACAGTTTTTTCCAAACACTCACTTGAGATTGATGCATATCAAAAATCGTTGCTAAAACATCTTCAATTGGATATGACTTCAAATAAAATAAGATGAAAAATAATCCATCTTCTGCTTGTTTAAAAACACTGTCATTTCGTCTGCAAGCCGTACGAATACGAACCTTTCCAGCTAGGGTATGATGCTTAAAATAAGTGTCAAAAGCAGTTTCAAAGAACGGCAACACTAAATCGAATTCAGGTGCAGTTATACTTATGTGGTTACCTAATTTCCCTTTCTTTATCTTAAAATCACTTTTATTCTTAGCCATCTTTTTTTACATAGCTAATTCTTTTTTGTTCTTCTAATTACTCATTTCAATTTTATTATCTATATCTTTATGCTCATAACATCTTAACTTATATAAAGTCTAATAATGATAATGAGCCTATTGTTTAGTTCCACGTACTCATGTAATTTTTTTTATGAATGAATCAATAAAACTGGCTATTGTAGATGACAGTGATTTTTTTAGAAAGGGGTTAGTTAGCCTCCTACAAGCCAATAGTAATTTTCAAATTATAATTGAAAGCTCAAACGGGCAAGAGCTAATAGATGTTTTGAAATCAGGGAAACATGAACCCGATATAATATTACTGGATTTAGAAATGCCTGTTATGGGCGGCACGGAAGCAGTCCAGTATTTATCCAAGCATTATCCCAAAATAAAAATTTTAGTGCTTACCATACATAATGAAGAAAGCATTGTACGTCATCTGATTACTAAAGTGAATGGCTTTTTGGCAAAAGACAAAGGTATTGATAAGGTAATTGATGCTGTTAATGTGGTTCATCAGCATGA
>CAJCJB010000280.1 GCA_903970545.1 Candidatus Saccharimonadota bacterium
AATTTGGCTGGGAGGTTTTACCCATGCGTAAATTTGAGCATAACACTGTTTACCTTTACTTAACTGCATTTAACTATATCCTCTTTAAGTTTATTACAAAGTTATTCGAGTCAAAAACGCCACGTGTTAGACAAAACATGGAATTAAAAACTTTCAAGGATAAGTTTCTTGCAGTATCAACAAAATGGATTAGGGGCAAACTTAAATTCCTTGCACGAGAGAAAGACTATATAGGGCTCTTCGCTCTTATATAAAAAGGAAAGAAGGGTTCCTCCTTCATTCGTCTTCATTTTTTTGTTGCACAATTTTTTACTCTCGTGGACATAAAATAATATGTCCACTCGGATTTGACATTTATAAAATTTAGCTTTTCTGCAAAAAATCTTTGCGGGTGGGTCTAATTAGACCCAAATCCAACTAACTATTTAATTCCGTGAATTAATTTCCCTTTTTAACTAATAATTTTAACAAAAAAACCTCTCTATGAATTCTATTTGCCTCTATGTGACATCTATGTGAATTTTTTAGTCAACGTTTACGGAGTTAGGGTATGATTTGAGACAATTCCCACTCGATTTCACGTTAAGCTCAATGAATTATACATTAAGCTCAATGAATGTTATGTTAAGCTCAATGGATGTTGTATTTAGCTCAATGAATTATACATTAAGCTTAATGAATGTTATGTTAAGCTCTATGAATGTTGCGTTAAGCTCAATGAATTATACATTAAGCTCAATGGATTATACGTTAAGCTCAATGAATGTTGCATTAAGCTCAATCGATTGCAAATCCATTGCAATGGATTATGAATTTACTTCACTCGACACTAAATTCATTGCAATGAATTACAAATTACTCCCGCTCGATGACAAACAAACCTTAATTGTTGTTAAATTACCCTCTATCAATGTGAGATTACTCTCTGTCAAAATTAGTTTACTCTCTATCAATGTGCTATTAAGCTCACACCATTGCAACAACTCCTAATTGTTGTTAAATTAAGAGCTTTGCACGCGGGTTTGCTACTGTTGTAATAGCGTTATAAACCAATAAAACTACAGTATATGATTATACTACTAAGTCCGGTTACCTATCTTACTCTTTAGATAGAAAACTTATTTGTAATTTAGTGCAGGATTATGGCATTAAGACAAACGCAAAACTTAGGACTGCAACAAAAACTTTCTCCGCAGCAAATTCAGTTAATGAAACTGATACAACTGCCTATAATGGCTCTTGAACAACGCATAAAAGAAGAGCTTGAAATTAATCCTGCTTTAGAAGAAGATGAAAGTACAGACACAGAAGAGGATGTGATGAATGAAGATTCTTCTGTTGAAGAAATTGATAATGATGCTGATAGTGCAGATAAAGAAGAGAGTGAAACAGAAGAGGTAGACATACAAAACGACGATATTAGTTATGAAGATTATGTGGATGAAGATGAGTTTTCTGACTTTAAATACCAGATAAATAATAGTGGTAAGGATAATGATTTTAAAGAGATACCTATAAAGGGGCTTACCGATTTTCATGATTTGCTGGAAGAACAACTTGGCGTACTTGAATTAGGTGAAACACAATATATCATCGGGCTTTATTTAATTGGTTGTATAGATGATGATGGCTATATACGTAGAGATACAAACTCGTTGGTAGATGATTTAGCTTTTACGCAAAATATAAATACTACTGCGAGCGAGGTAGAAGAAATGATTAAGATATTGCAATCATTAGATCCTCCCGGCATAGCTGCACGAAGTCTACAGGAATGTTTGTTGATACAGTTAAATCGTATCCCCAATCAGACACGCGAAATACATTTTGCTACCGACATCATACGGGACCATATGGAAGAGTTTTCGAGAAAGCATTATGATAAAATTACGCACTTGCTTAACATAAATGAAGAAGAATTAAAAGAGATATTAGCAGAAATCACCAAACTTAATCCTAAACCCGGCAGTACTTCGGGGCAATCTTTACAAAACGCGCAAGAGGTAATTCCTGATTTTGTTATTACAAATACCGATGGAGAATTGGAGTTAAACATGACCTCTCGCAATATGCCTGATTTAAAAGTGAGTCAGGAATATTTGGAAATGCTTACCCGCTATAACCAACAAAAAGATAAAAATGCACAAGTAGCATCAGGCTTTATAAGAAACAAAATAGAAAATGCGCAGTGGTTTATAGAAGCCTTATATGAGCGTAAAAAAACCATGCTCATAGCTATGAATGCCATTATGAAACAACAAAGTGAGTATTTCCTTACGGGAGATGAAACCAAACTAAAACCGATGATATTAAAAGATGTTGCTGATAAGGTTGGTATAGATATTTCAACCGTATCGCGTGTGGCTAATAGTAAGTACGTGTCTACACCTTATGGTACTTTTCCTTTAAAGTTTTTCTTTTCAGAATCGTTAAGTACCGATAGCGGAGAAGAAGTATCTACTCGTGAAGTAAAAAGGATACTATCCGATTTTGTTAATGCAGAAAATAAACGTAAACCTCTTACTGACGGTGCCCTATGTAAAATACTAAAGGACAATGGTTACAACATAGCCCGTCGTACTATAGCCAAGTATCGCGAGCATCTTGATATACCGGTTGCCCGGATGCGTAAAGAGATTTAAAAATTGTATATTTTACTTTCTTCGTAGGATAGTGATATTTTTAGGCTAATACACTCCTTGAAATCACTATACGCTGCACTTCTGACGTACCTTCATATATCTGTGTGATTTTTGCATCGCGCATTAAGCGCTCAACATGGTATTCTTTTACGTAGCCATAACCACCATGTATTTGAACGGCTTCGGTAGAAGCCCACATAGCCGTTTCGGAAGAAAATACTTTTGCCATTGCACCTGCCTGTGTATAATCTAAATGATGGTCTTTTAACCAGGCTGCTTTAAAGCAAAGTAAACGGGCAGCATCAATTCGGGTTGCCATATCTGCCAACTTAAACTGAATTGCCTGATGTTGTGAAATTTCTTTACCGAAAGCTTTACGCTCTTTAGAATAAGCAAGCGCTAATTCATAAGAACCGCTTGCAATACCTAATGCCTGAGAAGCAATACCAATACGTCCACCTGATAATGTTTTCATGGCAAAGGTAAAACCAAAGCCATCATCACCAATACGGTTAGCTTTAGGAACTTTTACGTTGGTAAACATAAGCGAGTGTGTATCGCTGGCACGAATACCCATTTTATTTTCTTTTGGTCCAACCACAAAACCTTCCATGCCTTTTTCTACAATCAGACAGTTAATGCCTTTATGCTTTTTCTCCGGATGGGTTTGTGCCATAACTAAATAAACAGAAGCGGTTCCGCCATTGGTAATCCAATTTTTGGTACCGTTTAATAAGTAGTAATCGCCTTTATCTTCGGCTGTAGTGTGTTGCGAAGTAGCATCGCTGCCGGCTTCGGGCTCTGATAAGCAGAAAGCGCCTATAATTTCGCCTTTAGCTAAAGGAACTAAATATTTTTGTTTTTGCTCTTCGGTACCATAATGTTCCAAGCCCCAGCATACAAGCGAATTGTTAACACTCATAACAACAGAGCAGGAAGCATCTACTTTAGATATTTCTTCCATAGCCAATACGTAAGAAATAGTATCCATTCCGCCACCGCCATATTTAGGGTCAACCATCATACCTAAGAAACCAAGCTCACCCATTTTTTTAATATGCTCGGTAGGAAACTTCTGATGTTCATCACGCTCAATAACGCCTGGTTTCAAATCATTCTGCGCAAAATCACGCGCAGCTTTTTGTATCATTAAATGCTCTTCATTCAGTTCAAAATTCATATTGCTAAGTATTTATAAGGTTATTGAATTTGTGTTTTTGTATGGCTTCAAATATAACAGATGTTTATTAATTAAATGTTAATCTTTATCATTTGAATTTACCAATTATTAAAGGCTGCGTTAAAAATATCTTCTGATAATTGTCGGTTAATTTGATCCAATGCAGTAGGTTCAATTTGGGTTAAATTAACATTACTGGGGTAATCATAATACCTTGTAAATTCTTTATCCGTAAAGTTTTTTGTTTCATCTAATTTATTTACATAATTCAATTTAATAGTTACTGTCAATCTGTTTAGTGCAGCCTGATCGGGTGTAGTACCACTTGATGCAGCTATAGATACCGGTGCTGTGGCGTAATTGGTAATTCTACATTCTTCAAAACGCAAATCGCCTCCTTGTTTTAATAATCCCAAGTTTGTACTCTGAGAAATTTGATTTCTTAAACTTTGCGACATCAACTGAGGCTCAACAGGGGCAGTTAAGTTAGCCTGATTTTGAAATGTGGCTACCGAAATTGTTTTTGCATTGGGTGGTATAGTAGCCCCCTTAAATCCATAGCTTACTTTACAGGAATACAAAATACTGATTAATATACAGCAGGCAATAACGTGTATAAATCTTTTATTCATTAATACCATACTCATTTATCTTTCTGTAAAGGGTACGTTCACTAATACCAAGTTCACTGGCAGCAAGCTTTCGTTTGCCTTTATATTTTTGAAGAGATTTGATAATCATCTCCTTTTCCTTATCAGATAAAGAAAGGGTTTCTTCTACCACTATGGGCTCAACAAATTTTTGAGGTGTTCCGTTATTAAGAATGGTAACGTTTGAAGGGCGTAGCATGACATCTGTAAGCGTGCTTTCCTGAGTTGCTTCGGTTTGCATACGGTTTAGTATCTGCACATCATCATGAGAAAGATTTGAAATGTTAGTAGGATTAAACTGCACAATATCATGAACAACTTTCTTTAAATCGTTCAAATCCTTTTTCATATCAAAGAGGACTTTATATAACAAATCTCTTTCAGAGAAATCACCCGTAGCTGCACCTTCAGGTTTTACAATACTTAACAGACTACTACCATTTATTTGCGGAAGATACCTTGCCAGTATATCAGCACTAATATCTCTGGTTTTTTCAATAATGGAAATTTGCTCGGCAATGTTTTTTAGCTGTCTTACGTTTCCCTGCCAGTAGTAATTGGTAAGTAATATCTCTGCATCAGGCATTAATTTAATGGCAGGCATACGGTACTTAGCAGCAAAATCTGCGGCAAATTTTCTGAACAATAAAAAGATGTCTTCTTTACGTTCTCTTAAAGAAGGAAGCAGAATAGGAACCGTATTTAAACGATAATATAAATCTTCTCTGAATTTACTTTTTTCAATAGCCTGTTGCAGGTTTACGTTGGTGGCAGCTACAATACGCACATCTGTTTTCTGTACCTTGCTAGAACCAACACGTATGTATTCTTTAGTTTCTAATACACGAAGCAGTCTTGCCTGTGTTGCCAACGGTAATTCTCCTACCTCATCCAAAAAGATAGTTCCGCCGTCTGCTACTTCAAAATAACCCTTACGTGCTTCGTGCGCGCCTGTAAAAGAGCCTTTTTCATGCCCGAACAGTTCGCTATCAATAGTTCCTTCGGGAATGGCACCACAGTTAACGGCTATGTAAGGCCCATGTTTTCTGGCACTGAACTGATGTATTATTTGCGGAAACACCTCTTTACCCGTTCCGCTTTCTCCGGTTATTAAAACACTTAAATCGGTTGGTGCAACCTGACGGGCAATATCAATAGCTCTTTCTAATGCCGGTGAACTGCCTATGATGCCAAAACGTTGTTTTATATCCTGTAAATCCATTTAATTAAAAATTGCTTGTATTTGTTTGATTAAAACCGGGGTGTCTTCATTAGCTGTTTTCCAAACCATAAATATGTCCACATCAATATAATCATGAATAAGCACATCTCTCATGCCTGCCATATCTTTCCATGGAATTGAATCGTGTTTTTCTCTAAAATCTTTTGAAATTCTTTTTGTAGCTTCACCAATAACTTCAAACTGTCTGATTACAGCATCTTGTATCAAGGAGTCTTTTAAAAAAGAGGCTTCATCTTTGCCGCTGATGTACTCGCTTATTTTTTTCAGAGCATTAACAATGTGTTCTATATAAATGCCGTCTTCTTTAATCATGCCTTATAAATGATTTTTAAATCATTTTGTATGTATTGTTTTAGCTTTTCGTTTTTAAGTGATTTTTCTGATACCAAATCAACTTTCATTCCCAATAGGTCTGATAATTCATAATTCATTTTCACAAACTCAAGCAGTCCAATTCTTACTTTCAAATCAATAAGAATATCAATATCGCTGTCGGGTTTATTTTCTTCCCGTGCATAAGAACCAAAAATACCAATAGAAGAAGGTTGGTAGTTTTTCAGGTAATTAATAATAATACTGTTTATTTCGCTTCGTTCCATGTACGCATTCTTAAACAACAACCTTGCCAATTAAAGTGGTTGATGTGCATTCATCAACAAACACATTTACATACGTTCCTTTTTTATGATTCTCTTTCGGGAATACAACCACGGCATTTTGCGAGTTTCTACCCATCATCATTTCATCCGATTTTTTAGATATACCTTCTACCAAAACACGGTAGGTTTTGCCCACCATGCCTTTAATACGAATGGCCGAATGCTCACGCTGAACATCTATTACCTCTGCTAGCCTGCATTTCTTTACCTCTTCGGGTATATTATCTTCGTATTTACGTTCTGCCAAGGTTTTAGGACGCTCGGAATAAAAGAACATATAGGCAAAATCATAGACTACATCTTGCATCAGCGAAATCGTTTCCTGATGCTCTTCCTCTGTTTCACTGCAAAAACCGGTAATCACATCGGTGCTTATGCCACAATCGGGAATGATACTTTTTATAGCTGCAATCCGGTTCAAATACCATTCCCGGTCATAACCGCGGTTCATGATTTCCAATACACGACTGCTACCACTTTGCACAGGCAGATGCACATACTTGCATACATTCTCGTATTTGGCAATAACATGCAGCACCTCATCTGTCATATCTTTTGGATGAGAGGTACTGAAACGTACCCTCAAATCAGGGTGCACCAGCGCCACCATCTCCAGCAACTGGGCAAAGTTTACTGAAGCCGCTTTTTGCTCCTCAGTAAGTATTTCTTTTTTCAAACCACCGCCACTCCACAAATAACTATCTACATTTTGTCCCAATAGGGTAATTTCTCTGTATCCTTTTTCAAATAAATCCCGGGCTTCGGCAACTATGCTCTTTGGGTCGCGACTACGCTCCCTGCCTCTGGTAAAAGGTACCACGCAGAAGCTGCACATATTGTCACAACCGCGGGTAATGCTAATAAACGCTGAAACACCATTGCTGCTTAGTCTTACGGGAGCAATATCAGAGTAGGTTTCTTCTTTAGATAGCAGCACATTAACCGCCCTGTGTCCTTCTTCTGCCTGAGAAAGCAGGTTGGGTAAATCCCGGTACGAATCGGGTCCTACCACCATATCCACTATCTGCTCTTCTTCCAAAAATTTGGTTTTCAACCGCTCTGCCATACAGCCCAACACACCCACCAGCATATCGGGGTTGTTCTTTTTAAGTTTTTTAAAGTCTTTTAAACGCTGGCGCACACGCTGCTCGGCATTATCCCTAATGGCGCAGGTATTAACCAAAACAACATCGGCTTCTTCCAGTACGTTGGTGGTAGAATAACCATCTTTTGCTAAAATAGAGGCAACAATCTCGCTATCGGAAAAGTTCATGGCGCAACCATAACTCTCTAAAAAGAGTTTTTTGCTGCCAACGTTCCCATCTTCAAGCACAATGGCTTCTCCCTGCCTGTTTTCGTCTATGGTTTTGTTTTCAAACATTAAGGGCGCAAAGATACAAAATTATGACAAGATGACAGAATTATGATTGGTTTTTGGGCGTTCCCCTGCGAAGAGCGGGGTCGGGCTTTCCGTTACAAGCTTTTGATTACAAAAGGCTTTCCACTACAATCCCATAACGCGAAACAGCACTTTTAACCTAAAAACACCACAATTTTAACATATCTAACCTAATTTTAACACGAATTACTATTAATCAGAGTCTGATTCATAGTAATGCGAGTCTGATTCATATGAATGCGAGTGTAATTAATATGAATGCGAGTGCGATTAATATGAATTCAAGTTGGATTAATAGTAATCCGAGTATGATTAATATGAATTAGAGTGTGATTGATGCCAATCCGAGTGTGGTTGATACCAATTCAAGTCGCACTCACTCCAATTTCTGTTAGGAAAGGTTAACTTTAACTTACAATGCCTTTAACTGTTCTTCCAAAGCTTTTATTTTAGCCTCGGCATCTGTTTGCTTCTTTCTTTCCAATTCTATTAGCTCGGGTTTGGCATTGGCTACAAAACGCTCGTTTGCCAGCTTTACCTGCACCGATTTTAAGAAGCCTTTGTTATATTCTAGTTCTTGTGTTAATTCCTTTTTAATCTTTTCAGGATTTAACCCAAAAATTGGAACATAATATTTGAAAGATTCTATTACAAAAAATTCCACAACATTAGCACTTCCCATAACTTGTTTGTCAAGTGTAGTATATGGTCCTGCAAGGTTTGCCATTTTCGCAATAACACTATCGTATTTATCACTATAAGTTGAATATTCTGATTCAACATATAAAGTGACTTTTGTTTTTGGTGAAAGATGATTATGTTTTGCTCTTATATTTCTAATATTAATAACTACTTCTTGTGTGATATTAAACAATCCCAGTAATTCTTTATTTACAATTGTTTTTTTAGTCCACTCGGCAACAATGATACAGTCTTTTTCGTTTCTCTCCTTAAGCAAATGCCAAATCTCTTCTGTAATAAATGGCATCCAGGGATGCATAATTTTTAAAAGGCTTTCTAAGTATGTAATAGTAGCTTCGTAAGTTACCTTATCAATAGGCTGAGCTTTACCATCAATAAATTCAGGCTTAATCATTTCTAAATACCAGGCGCAGAAATCATCCCACACTAATTTATAAGTAGCCATTAACGCATCACTCATTCTGTATTTTGAGTAATGGTCATTAATAACTTCTAATTGCTCACTCAATTTATGTTCAAACCATTCAATAGCCACTTTACAAACCTGTGGTTGAGGAATATCAGCTACTTCAAAACCTTTTATCAAACGGAAGGCATTCCAAACTTTGTTGGCAAAATTGCGCCCTTGTTCACAATAGCTTTCGTCAAACATTAAATCGTTTCCGGCAGGCGAGCATAACAGCATACCCACGCGCACACCATCGGCCCCGTATTTCTCAATAAGTTCCAACGGGTCAGGACTATTACCCAAAGACTTACTCATTTTACGGCCTTGCTTATCGCGCACAATACCCGTTAAATATACATTGGTAAAAGGTTTATCGCCCATGTATTCATATCCGGCAATAATCATACGTGCAACCCAAAAGAAAAGAATTTCGGGGGCAGTAACTAAATCATTGGTTGGATAATAATATTGTAAATCTTTATTGGCTTTGTCTTTTCCGTTTTTAATAACATGTGGGTCGAACACCGTAATAGGCCACAACCAGGATGAGAACCAGGTATCAAGCACATCAGAATCTTGGTAAATCTCTTCTTCAGTAAAAGTAATTCTTGAATTTGGATTTAACTCACCAGATTTTATACCTGCTTCTATTGCTTCGGCTTTCCTTTTAAATTTTTCAATAGCTTCTTCTTTTGTTTTTGCAACTTCACAAAATCCTTTCGCGTTATACCATGCAGGAATACGTTGTCCCCACCACAATTGACGGGAGATACACCAATCGTGTACATTCTCCATCCAATGCTTATAGGTATTAATAAATTTTTCGGGAATTAGTTTTATGTTCTCGTTGAGCACATTATCTAAAGCAGGTTTAGCAACTTCACTCATCTTTAAAAACCATTGCATAGAAAGCTTTGGTTCAATTACAGCACCTGTACGTTCGCTTGTACCAACTTTGTTTTTAATGTCTTCTACCTTTACAATGTGGCCCATCTCTTCTAAATCTTTCGTTATTTTTTTACGAACGATGAAGCGGTCTTCGCCAACATAGAATTTAGCTTGCTCACTCATTCTGCCATCAGCAGCAATTGTGTCTATTATGTTTAAATTATGTTTCTGCCCTAAGTTGTAATCGTTAATATCATGAGCTGGGGTAACTTTTAAAGCACCTGTACCAAAAGCGGCATCTACATATTCATCAAAAATAATAGGCACGCTGCGGTTAACCATAGGTATAATGCAACGCTTGCCTTTTAGGTGTGTGTAACGCTCATCGGTTGGATTAACACAAACGGCGGTATCTCCTAAAATGGTTTCAGGGCGTGTGGTGGCAATGGTAATCCAAGCCTCACCCCCTTGCCCCTCTCCAAAGGAGAGGGGAGAGTTATCCTCATTAACTAATTTATATTTTACGTAGTATAATTTAGAGTTTACTTCTTTATGAATTACTTCTTCATCGCTAACGGCAGTTAAACCCGCAGGGTCCCAGTTAACCATACGAACACCGCGGTAGATATGCCCTTTGTTATGCAAATCAATAAATACATCTATTACCGCCTGACTCAAATCTTCTTCCATGGTAAAACGAGTTCTATCCCAATCGCAGGAAGCGCCGAGCTTTTTAAGCTGCTCTAAAATGATTCCGCCATATTTTTCTTTCCACTCCCAGGCGTGTTCTAAAAATTTCTCGCGGGTTAAATCGGTTTTATTAATACCTTTTTCTTTTAATAAAGCAACTACTTTAGCTTCGGTAGCAATAGAAGCATGATCGGTACCCGGCACCCAGCAAGCATTCTTGCCCAGCATACGCGCACGACGAATTAATACATCCTGTATAGTATTGTTAAGCATGTGCCCCATGTGCAGCACACCGGTTACGTTTGGCGGAGGAATAACTATGGTATAAGGTTCTACGTAATTTGGGTGGCCCTTAGGGAATTCACAAGCTGTCGATTTAAAAAAATCATGCTGCATCCAATACGGATACCATTTGTCTTCAGCAGCTTTTGGGTTGTATGTTTTTGCTATCTCCATAATATAATTGAAGATGCAAATTTAATTGATTTTGGCTACTAATAAAGGATATATGAATAGAGAGATTGCTTCGTCGTACTTCCTCGCAATTGTAAAGGTTATTTAATTCGGTAACAGATTATATTTAAAAATAATTTGTTACGATGAGAATAAACACAAACGATTTAACGCTACAGCGCAATTATTTGGAGAAGTATCAGTTTTTGATGAGAGAATATGAACTGGTAA
>CAJCJB010000281.1 GCA_903970545.1 Candidatus Saccharimonadota bacterium
TATTTTGCCAAAGCATTTTCATGTGACCAAAAGCCGAATGTTTCCCCTACAGTTGATAATGATAAAGATGATGGGACTTCTTATTATACAACCATATATAATTGCCCATCTAATAAAATAAAAGTAATCACTGTCGTAAATGGTGGTCACGCCATACCTGGTAAAAAACAATATCTACCCAAAATGTTTATCGGCATAGCCAGTAAAGAATATGACGGGGCAGAAGAAGTGGTTAAGTTTTTCGGGTTATGATATAAAAATTCATTCTAAGAACCACTATTTATACCTTCAAATATTTACTTTAGTGCTTACTAAATGAGCTTCCAAACGTTTATACCAAGTGATATTTTAAAGCCCTTTGTAAAATCATTTGCTATAAGCGAAAATGAAAAAGCAGATTCATACAAGGTGTTACCCGATATAAGCATTGTAATGGGCTTTCAGTATTCCGGTAAACTCTCCTATTCAGAAAACAATAACGCTGTTCCTTTAAGTTCGGCAGGTATTACCGGATTAAGAGATACCTACCGGATATTTAATAACTCAGAAAATACTAATACTGTATTAGTCATGTTCTCCGAAACAGGTGCAGGCATGTTTTTCAATCATTCTATGCACGAACTATTCGGGAATAGTTTTTCTTTAGATGATTTGATATTGCGTTCACAAATGGATGTGGTTGCTGAACAACTAAATGAAGCAAAAACAGATATTGAACGAATTAATCTCGTTGAAAAATTTCTGATAGCAAGGATTAACTACAAAGCAAATGATGAACT
Organism: Candidatus Saccharimonadota bacterium; assembly: GCA_903970545.1. Classification (GTDB taxonomy): domain Bacteria; phylum Bacteroidota; class Bacteroidia; order B-17B0; family Aurantibacillaceae; genus PALSA-968. Next base: position 780 of record CAJCJB010000281.1, read on the forward strand.
GGTAAACTTAGCGGTTACGTTTATCAAACAACATGGAGGAAATATTAAAATTACAACACTTGCCGAAAAACTAAACATCAGCCAAAGCCAGTTTGAAAAACGCTTTCGTAAAATGGTAGGCGCATCCCCTAAAAAATTTGCTTCCATTGTTCGTTTAAAGCACATTCTCAGCACTTCATCAAAAGGAAACAGCCTGACTGAATTAGGTTTGGATGCCGGCTACTTCGATCAGGCACATTTTATTAAAGACTTTAAGTCCTTTACCGGAGAAACTCCTGAACAATTTTTAAAGAAAAGGTAAATTTCTATTATTCCTTTTTCATCCATCTTATAAACGCAACAACAGCCCAAATCGCTTCTACAATCCCAAAAGGCCAAGCACCTTGTAAAAAACCATAAGCTGAGCCTAACAAACACGATACAGAAAAAGCAAGGATAAACCATCGGCTTCGTTTTTCAAATGCGTAACATATAAGCATTGCCGTCACAGCAAAAAGCCCAAATATCGTTAGTGAATCCACACATAAAGTTAGCCTTAATTTTTAAAGAAAAAGTAAAAACAACGATTTTTTACAATTACAGCTTTTTCATTCTTCGGTTCTTTGCTGAAACAAAAACTAAAAGCAATGAACAGAATGAAAACCTATGACGTTCCGCACAAAGGATTGCGCAACGCATTATCGCAGCTGTCTTTATTGGCAGGTAAAACAAACTATTCAAACCAAAAGGAAGTCGAACAACTTCATAATTTAGGTGTGGATGTCTTTAAACTTCTAACCATCCACGCAGCAGATGAAGATGAAGTAACCCTTGCCGAATTGGAAAAGCATTGCCCGGGTTGTTCCGAGCATGATATGGAAGACCATAAAGAAATCCATGCATCACAAGTGAAATTAGAAGCCTCACTATTGATGTTGTACAACGCTTCAAAATTAAACAACGACGTAACGGCAGATGGAGCAGAATTCTATCTTTCTTTAAGTGAGTTTCATGGTAAATATTTAGAACATACTGCCGAAGAAGAAAGGGTAACCCAGCCTTTGCTTTGGAAATACTTTACAGACGAAGAGTTGGCATCACACAGGGGAAAGATTATGGCAAAGAACCCGCCAGAGACGTTAATGATTTGGTTCAGGTTTGTTATTCCAGCACAAAGCCATGCTGAAAGGGTTGGTTTGTTTACCGGATTTCAAAAGATGGCATCACCTGAGTTCTTTGATAAAGGAATGAATGTTATAAAACAGGTATTAACCGAAGTAGAATATGCAGAGTTACAAATAGCACTATGCTATACATGGAGTTAATATATTGAATACCCAGTTTGCTTTTTATATGAAAGGTTGTAACTTTCGGAAAGCAAACCATGAATTCCGACAAGTTAAAAATTATTGAAGTTGAGAACAATACGAATAAACCTATTGGTACGGTGATCCTGCCAGATAATTCATTGGTACTTAGCATTCAGTTTGGCACATCGGTTTATGAAATCATTGATGGTAAAAAAGTAGCATTGCCACAAATAGCTTTATGCGGGCAGCTTACCCAGAAAAAAGAATATGTGCGCAACCCGGGTAGTAAAACTATCCTCATAAAATTTCAGCCATGGGCAGCCGGATGGTTTTTAAATGACCTGCATTCACTTACGGACAAGAATATAAACTGCGTTGATTTTTTAAAAGGAACCCAAGAGCTTTCTTTCGACATCAATCAAAAAGTAAATATTGAAGCTCTGCTAAATAAATTCTTTAACCAAAAAGTAATTGATAAATCTATCTTGCAGTCCTTTTCTATTATCAATGAAACTAACGGGCAAATAAAAGTAGATGATTTAGCGTATAAAGTGAATAGTAGTAAGCGAAACTTTGAACGAAAGTTTAAAGATGCAACAGGGATTACACCTAAAGAATTTATACAAAATACCCGCTTCGACCATTCTGTAAAATTGCTTAAATCATCGGACGACCTTAATGATATAACGTACGATTGCGGATATTATGATCAGTCGCATTTCATTCATAATTTTAAAGATGTTACAGGCATTACTCCCGAAAATTATTCCAAAATAATCCAGCCCATAGAAAACTGGTCGCAGGCAACTAAGGTTTATAAATAGTTGTCGCATTTTTACAATTCCATCTTTTTCATTCTCCGGTACTTTGTGCAAACAAAAATAAAGTATCATGAAAAAAATAAAAAACACAGTTCTCCTATTGCTTGTGTCGGCTATAGGAATGGCACAAACAAAAACAAACCCTGCTTTTACCTTTCCGGTAAATCCTGCTGATATATTTAAAGACCGTACGGGACAATTTATATCGTCGGGAATTCCTGCACCTATTGTCGAAAAAGCAAAACAAGCTATAAAAGATATGTGGACAGAGGGCCCCGGTGGTTGGGTATATGAGTGGTCTGCCTTGGCGGTAGAAGCAGAAAAGCAAGGAGACTATGTATTGGCATCTTTAATTTACGGTTGCGCAAAATATCCCTGTTTGTTTAACGAATCAAAACGCGAAGCATTCAACAAACAATTGCGAGCACTTTTAAAAGCTTCCGAAACGTTCCCATATAAGTTTGAACGTAAAGTTGAAATGGTTGCTTACAAAGGCATCACTACACCGATGATTTATCACATCATTTATGCAGAAAACCCAAAGCAGGCTCCTGTACTTATTCTAAGTGGTGGTGTAGATACTTACAAAATGGATGTACATAACAGAGGTGTTGCTCTTGCTAAAGCAACCGGAGCCAATATTATTATGATAGATATGCCTGGCACAGGTGAGTCTCAAGTAGCATCGGCACCTGATAATGATTTGTTGTATAAAGATTTTATTTCAAAAATTCGTCCTATTGGAAATGGAAAAGTAGGATACATCGCTTTTAGTTTTGGTGCTTATTGGGCAGCACGCTTGGCAATGGCTCATTTGGTGGATGCTGCTGTGGCAGTGGGCGCTCCTATGAACGATGCTTTTTTGAATGAGAAAAAAGAAGACGGTATGGTATTGCAACCTCAGTTAGGTATGAGAGGCATTTTACCTTATGCCTTTAAACTTGATGGCGTAGTTCCCGATGCTGTTTTATTGAATAAACTAAAAGCCTTTTCTTTAGAAAAGCTTGGCTTAATGAAAAAGATACAAACTGCCCCGCTCATTTTAATTAATGGGGACAGCGACCCTTATATTCCTAAAACTGATGTAACTAAATTTGAAGGTATAGCTAATATTGAAACAAAGATTGTCCCCAACTCAGGACACTGTGCCGCAACTAAAATGGGAGAAGTAATGCCTTGGGTAATTGGTTGGCTAAAAGAGAAACTTAATTAAATTTGATTTCAAATTCAATAACACGTTATGGAAACATGGCACGATTTTTTTGTGGCAGTGGCGGGAGCCGCTGCCGCTTTAACAGGATTAATATTTGTTGGCGTTTCTCTAAGCCTTAACAGAATATTAGCCATACCCCGTTTACCGGGCAGGGCATCCGAAGCACTTATTTTACTAACCACCGTATTGGTAGTATCTGCTTTATGTCTTGTGCCTGAACATTCTCCTAAATTAATGGGAATTGAATTTTTGTGCATTGGTATAATTGTGTGGTACATTACTTTTAAACAAGATTTAGCTATTCTGCGCGAGACAGAAAAAGAATACAAGAAACACTATCGCTTAAATATTTTACTGACACAACTTTCCACCTTACCATATATTATAGCTGGTATTATAACTTTATGTAACGGGTATAACGGAGTTTATTTTCTTGTGTCAGGGCTAATGATGTCTTTTATCAAATCAGTTTTAGATGGCTGGGTGTTATTAGTAGAAATACATAGGTAGAGTAGGTTGTCGCATTTTTACAATCAGGGCAAACAGCTTGTACTGACCTTTGTATAAAAAATAACATGAACATGTCACGCAAATTGTATTCTTACATATTTACCTTTTTAGTAGCAGGGCCTATGAGCTTAATTATGACTCTTGCTATAACCATTCGCAACAATGGTTTCAATGCTTCTTTCTTTCCTTTTTGGATGAGGGCTTTTGGGTTTGGCTTCTGCATTGCCTACCCAACAGCTTTAATAGTTGTACCCATTGCAAGAAAGATAATAGAGAAGATTAAATGGGTGAATTAATTGAATTGATTGCATTTTACTTCAAGGTTAGATTACCCAGAGTACAAACACGGCCATAAGCAAAAACACCAAATTAATTATCGCATGCTGGAATTCCTTACGCCTGATGTGCGTTAATGTGGAACCTATCATTATCAAGGCAATAGTGGCTGCACCCATAAAAGTAAAGTAGCGCCCATGCCATAGCAACCTAGGTACTATAACCATAAGTCCACTGACAAGTTCTAATGCAGCGATTATTTTAATTAAGCCCGGTTCAAAATCCTCTGCCTGAGCTAAAATTGGAGTTTGAGCATTCCAAGGAAGTGTTTTGTACAAAGGTACTGGAACGTTATTCAGAGTCTAAAAATCTTCACTATGACATAATTAAAGAGTTATTTTACTTCGGAAATAAGGTTTTTAAATTTAATAATCCATCTAATAGAATCGAGAGTTCTGTTTTAATGTTTAAAATTATTTCTAAAAATGAGGAATGGAAACGCAGATTTTCAAAAGGTGTTTGTGATCTTTTATACAGAGCATGGGGAGAAATAGAAGCTGATTGGGAAAGAATTGATACTGGATTTACAATTTGTGCAGACTTGGCTAAATTATACCCTGATTTTTCTAAACAAATTTTTACAGAAAGTGAAAACCTAAAAAAGGGAAGTTGGATAGATTCACAACCAGTTGCTTTTACTTTTATATACAGCCTTAAAATTATTTTGAAGGCATACACTGGGCTTCTTTTAGCAAAGAGTGAAACTAAGGAAGATTATAAGATAATTGAAGAACTTATAGGTCGGATACCTTCAGATGTTGAAAAGGCAAAGCTATGGACTGAACTTGGACTTCATTCATATATTACAAAGCGGGAAGATATAGCTAGAAGTATTACAGATAACCATGTAATATTTTTAATTCAAGGGCTTTTGAGTAAAAATATTAGTAGTATTAGATCATTATTAGACTCAATTACACTAATTCATTTGTTTAATTCTGATCTTGCAATGGAATTCATTGGGAAGATTCCTAAAGATTTTAGGGAAAGTGTTTTATGCAGGATTAGCGATTTTTACATTTCAAAAAAGAATCCATTCGAAGAATATGATAAAGAACTTAGCAAATATAATTCAAGCTACAGTGACTTAGTTAAAGCCGTTTCTATAATTTCATTACTTGAAACTGACAATTATATATATTATCAGATAAGGGAAATTAACAAGGCAATTCTTTCAAATAAATCTGCGCTTAATAAAACACAAGTTAGCGAGATTATCAGTAAACTAAGTGACACTTGCAAAAAAAGATTACCAGATGTAAATAACATTAAACATCAGGGATTTGTCATATTATCGGATGTTGCTTTATTTAATGCCAAAAAGGAATCAAATAATAGTAATAACAGTTTCTGGACTGATATTATAGAAAAAGCCAATAATATACCCAACGCATCTGATAAAATTTTCGTTAAAGCCACTCTACTCGATGAAACTCCTTTTGATAAAATCAAGAATGGTTCGGAGGTCAGAAGCAAAATTTATAATGAAATTGTTGAAACCATAAATTCTCTTCAATCTCATTATGAGTTTGTACAACGAGTGATTGATATTTCTGATACCATGTATAATATTGACAGAAATAAATGGAAGGAAGTGGTGAATAAAGCCTTTTCTGTATCTAATACTCTTGACGACGGCTCAGATTCTTATAAATCTCAAAAGAGTATTATTGACTCTATGTATCGGATAGATTCTTCTTATGCAAAAGAGCTAATTAAACTAGTAGATAAAAACAAAACAGAAGATTATGGAAAATATCTTCACGAACATTTTGAAACCCTTGAAATCGCAAGTAAGATAAAAGACAATAAGGAGCTTGATCAAAAACAAAAAGAGAATTATAGGCAGGTTGTTTGGGGAGTAATTTCTGCTCTCAGATCGTTAAATTCGGACAAACTTACTGCAAAAAAAATATCTGAAATAACTGAATACATTGCGATAGGAAATAAACTCCCCTTACATGAAGTTTTTCCAGTATTTATTTATTATCTCCGAAATTGCTCTGGAACTTATAGAGCAGATAAATTGCAAGGCGCTGTATTTGATATCCATAGGGAAAACTTTAGAGAAGCTGTAAAATCAACAAATTTGATAGAACTTTTATCACATAGAAGAAAGGTTGCTGAAAAATCGTATAAGAAGTTTTTCATAGATGAAGATTTTAGTACAAATAAAGTAACAAAGCCACATTCAAGAGAAGATGCATTCCAATTTATAAAGAATTGGCTGATAGACCAAGCTGAAGAATTTCTTATTATAGCTGATCCATATTTCCAAAAGGAAGATCTTGATATTTTAAAATTAGTTAAAGAAACTGGAAAGGATTTGGAAATTGACATTCTTGGGTCAACCAATGGCAGTAAAGCTAATGTTGATATAGAGTTTCAAAGTTATTGGAAGCATATATCCGTTGAATCTGCTCCTTTTACTAATATCACATTTTGTTGGGTTCCTGGTCAAAGTGTTCAAGTTCCATTTCACGATAGATGGATTCTCACAAAAAATAGTGGAATGCGTTTAGGAACTTCAATAAATAGTATGGGAAAGAATAAGGACAGCGAACTTTCCGTTATGAAACCTACAGAGTCTTTAAGGATTAAAGAAGAAATCCTCTACGACTATATCAATAAGAAAAAGAGAGAATTTAATACCCTTAAGCTTTCATATAAAAGCTTTAATCTCTAAAATTTATTTTATTAACCAACTCTGATTAGAATAACTTTTAATTATACATCCTTCAAATCATTGAACTAGATGCTCATATAAACATCAGCTATCTGTTCCTGTGTTATCCCGATATACTTTCTGGTGATTGCTATTGATGAATGCGAGAATATCTCACTCAGGTAGATTAGGGCCCGTTCACTTTTGTTATCCGACTCATACACACGCTTCCCAAACGTTTTCCGCAAAGTATGGCTGCTTGGGTTTTGTACCGATACATTATACTTGTCAAATAGAAACTTCAATCGCTTGTTTACATAGCTTATTGTTATCGGCCCGCCCCAACGGTTGGCAAACATGAATTGATTATGACTGAAACCATCTTTTAACCTGTGTTCTTTTAAACACAGGTTCACTACTTCACTCACTTTAGCATTGATGGTTATCTTTCTACGCTTGCCTGTTTTCTCTTCGGTAAGTATTAACTCACTCTTTTCTGCAATGTCATTCCAACTCAACCAAAGCAGATCACCTATACGCAGTCCAAAGTAACATCCCACAGTAATCAATAGATAATCCCTATACATTCTATCTTGCTTAAGTCTTTGCGTAAGTCCAAGCATGGTATTCCAGTCCATACCGGAAGTGGCCGTCTGTTTCCTTCTCATAGTAATAGTAATTTATAAGCGAGTGTAGCCGTAAACGGCGAGAATAGTCCTCTTTTTAGCGTTTTTAGCGCTAACTGGGACAAATAATGAAGCCTCTTTACTTATGTTGTTGGTTATCAATCATAGTCCCACTTTGGACATTAGTGGGACTATTTGGAATAGATTTTCCTGGTTGAGATGGTTGGAAATATAGATACCTAATACAAGGGTAACGATTAACTTTTGGGCAAATTTGCCCAAAATCTTCCACCAATTTTTTGCACACCTCGAAAGCTTCCTGAGTGCCGTAAGTACCTATTTGTTTTACCGATAAAAAGAGCCACTTAATTCACACATTTTATGCAATGCCGAATAATATTCAGGTTACGCCTTGTTGAAATATTAAAACGGCAAATCCCCAACTAAATAGGTACCATGTGTAATCATATCCGGATTAGAGAATACAGGAATACTTAATATAGGAATGGCAGAATGATTGACAAACTGCTCGGAATAAACCCCTTTTACTACCTGGTCTAAACTAAAGTCGTGTTTTTTCATTACCACAATTAAATCCGCTTTATTTTCCCCGGCATAAGCCAGTATCTCTTTGGTAAAGTTATCGGCAAATATAGATGTTGACTTGTATTTTATGTTAAGTTTGGCAAGGTACTTTTCTACCTGTTCTACATATTGCTTTACTTTAAATTGTTGCGATTCGTTTTTATCATCGGTATAGCCTGCAATAAAAATAGTTGCATCAAATAACCGTGCTACTTTAACAGCATAATCTACTTTTTGTCTTGAAGTTATTTCTAAACGGATAGGAAGAACAATGTTTTTAAAACTTTGATTGTCCGGCTTTTTCTGAATAGTTAATACAGGACATTCAGCATGATTGACAACTTTGTAGGCATTGCTTCCGGCAAAAAATTCTTTAACGCCCGAAGTACCGTGTGTACCCATTACAATAAGGTCAAACTTTCCTTCATCTGCCATAGTGCAAATTTCATCGCTTACGTTTCCTACTTTAACCTCATACTCAACACCTATAGAATTAACTTCTTCTGTTTCAGTGGCTATTTTTTTTAACTCTGCACTTGCTTCATTCACCAGGGTAACATACAGGTTATCTGTCATTGATACTAATGAATTTGGCGTGGTAACATAAATAGGTGCTACTATATGAATTAATTTTATACTCGCTTTGCTAATTTTAGCTATATATATAGCCTGACTTAGGGCATTGCCTGCTGTTTCAGAATAATCAGTAGGAACTAATATTTTTTTAATTTTAAATGTGTCCATGTGTTTTGTTTTTTTATGTAATTATTATTTACTTATCTTATTTTGAAGGTTTCAGGCAATTACTTTCTGATTACTTCTTCTTCCTTTTTTCCTTTTGGAGTTTTTGGATGTTCTTCTTTAATATAAGGCTTATCAGAATGTTTTTCCCATTTTTTATCATTTGTTTTTAAACGCTTTTCCTCGTGTCTTTTAACCCGTTTATCTTTACGCAACTCTTTCCTGCCTTTCATAGATGTTTCATCTGGAATTTCGCTACGCGTGCCCGCCCTTTCCTGTGCATGAACTTCTATACATAAAAGCAGAGAAGCGCTTAAAATATATTTTGCTATTGCTTTCATAAGTATAGTTGATATGCGTTTAAAATAATTTCATTTTCTTCTTTTCCTGTAAAACATAGCAACAGCAAGTGAAATTGCCAACAAAATCCATAAACCCCACCCTTGAAACCATATCCAAATATCTCCGCTTGCCATTTAGATTAGAGATTAACTACCCGTTTAAAGATAGAGGTCTCACCCTGATTAGATTTTAATACAAGTTCATCATCTTTTAATGACAAAATTGTACTTATAGCTATATTATTAGTTAAACGCTCGTTTTTTTCACCAGTAATTTTTAGCGTAATAATTGTACCGCTAATTTTCCATGTTCCATTAACAGTTCCTGTCTCGCCCTGAGAAAGGGTATTGGCAATAAAACCTGAAGGATGTACCTGACAAACAAAAGTACAATCGCGATTAATCGTCATGGTTTCTTTCAAATCACCAACCGTGCCCTGCCAGTTACCAATTATATTTGTAGCATATTCAGCCTCCGGAAAAATAACCGGAGAATTGTTTACACAAGATGTTATACAAAAAAACAATACAACTGCTGCAATTATTCTTATGCCAAAAGCAATTGTGCTTTTTTTAACTAATGTATGTAATTCTATTTTTATCATTTCTTTTGAGTAATATTCTAAATTATCAGTTCATTTTATTTCCTGCATTTCTTTTGGCAGGCAATAGCATGGTCAAGGTGAATACCCAGGTTAGGAAGTGTTTCTGATGCCCATTGTTTAATATCTGCATTATTCGATTCAGTAGATTCTTTTTCAAACATGGCAATCGCTTTTTTATGTCCGTTTACCATCATATTGCAATAAGTAGTATCAAAATCAGTTCCTGATTTATTGCTTAACTTTTTGTAATCATTCTCTACATTATTATTTGGAGCGGTTGGTATAGTTATCGATTCTTTATGAGCAAGAGCCGTTAAATCAATAAAACATTGACTATGCTGCACCTCCATCATTTTCCCTAATTCTTTAATATCAGCCCGTTTGCTTTTTTGTTGTGCCAATTGCCCTAACTGAATTTCTTCCAAATTAATTTCCGCAGCTTTAACAAGAAACTCCGCATCGTTTTCTTTAGCAGTGCTGTCAAATTTGGCTTTATTACTTTCTTCGGCAACAGCCTGCGTGTTTTCTGTTTTTTGATTATTACAAGATGACAAGCTAAATAAAATAGCTGCCACTAAAGTTACTTGAAGCAGCGAGCTTTTATATGGTGTTATGTTTTTCATTTTTTATTGGCTTTATTTTGTAATAGAATTATTACGAAACAAAAGTGCTTGGGTTTTAAAAAATAAGTGTTACATGCTATCCAAAATAAGTTACATCATTCACTTATTTTGGATAGTTAAAACTTGCCCTATGGTGTGGTATTTATTTGACTTGTGCTTTATGTTGGCACGGTTGCCTCAACCGCATGGACACAGTTCTTGCACCTGAAGTTTTGCACCAAATTTCGCAACATCAGCAACTTTTTGGCTCCACGGGCAAAATCAGATGTGTGGTAACATGCTTGCTACATTGACGAATCGGGCGAAATGAGCAATCTTAGTTTTTTTGCACTCCAACATCGAGCAAACTGCTTAAGTTGCCGAGCAAAACTCACTAAATTACGAATCGAATTACCCCTTTTTCTGAATAAAATACTTTATGCGGAGCAAATAAAATTAACTTTATGACCGCTTTTAAGAACTTTAGAGTAGGATTGTGGCGAGATATAGCATAATAAAAGAGAAAGAAGATAACGCAAGGCTTATTGAAGCCAAAATTGTTAAAGCCCGAAATGCATTTAGAAAGAAAGATTTTAAAATGAGTTTAGATATTTATAACTCTATTGAGCAAAAAGATATGCTAAACGACCTTGACAGAGAAGTAATTGTATTTTGTGAACGGAATTGCATTAGGGATTGAAGCGGAACGCCCAAACTGTTATTTAAATCTTTGCTTCACCATCTTCGTACCTGTCCGAATACATCATGGCAATCATAGCTATAATCATACTTCCGCCTAATCCTTCAAAAAATATTAAAACAGAAGATAAGGAGTTTAATTTTCCGTATGTATTAAAGTACAACTCAGTTACATAAGGATCGAATAGTGCATACGCAAAAATAAATCCTGCAAAAAGCATAAAAGATAGCGCACCTGTAAAAAATATAGCGCAAAATGCATACAGAGAAGGTATGTAAGTACCAATTTGTTTTACCCATCGGTTAATCTGGTACAAAGAGATTAAAAAGAAACTGACATAATTTAGCATCCTTAACCCTGAATACTGAAGCAGGTTAAAACACCTGAAAGACATAAAAAGTATAATATATACGGTGCAATTTAGAATTCCGAAAACAACTATTTTCTTTTTAGTTTTTAGAAGAGATATTTCATTGGCTTTTAACATAAAGATGATTTTTTAGTGAAAGATTTATTTGTGATTAATGCTTTGAGATGTTGGGTTGTATGGTAAAATCTACACTCATGGTATAGATAGAAAGAGCTACCATTATTAGGGCTATGCCAACCCAAAAACGCCAGTCATGGTGCATTCGCTTCCAATAAGGACCATGATGTTTGTTGAAGTTCTTCTCGTTATGAAGACTATGTTCCGGTTTATGTAATGTTTCCATTTTTTTGTAATCAATTTATTTAGTTAAGATTTAAGATAATTGTATACTACTTCGCCTGTGTTTATAGTTAAGTCGCAAATTATATGCTGAGCCGATACTATTTCCTGTATTGGAAGCATGTGAAAAGGCGCAAGGGCATGCGGAATAAAATGTAATGCACCGGGTGCAGACCATGCTTCGTGAATTACAACATCAGTTTCTACAATTTTCACCAGCTGACATATAACCAATGAAGCATCGGGTGCGGGTATTGTTTTAAGTGTAAAGATTGGCTTGTAAAAGCTTTCTTTAATAGCCTCTTTATTCAATCTGTCAAATTTATATCCCATTGTGGCCATAGCAGCACGTTCTGTACCATAATTAACAGTGCCAACTAAGGTGTCTCCATCAAGTCTCAACTCGGGATAGCCTACTTTTTTTGCATAACCTAACATTTCACGACCAAAAGCAAGTGCCGCCATATCGGGAACGATAAGTAAATGCATAAAATTTCCTACTTCTCCTTTGTAATGAACAGTAATTAATTGTTCGCTTTCAAAAAAAGTACCGCAACCCGGTACATCGGGCATTTTAATTACCTGAAATTTTACAATAGGTTCAACTATTTCTAATGGCTCTGGAACCCATTTGCGCAAAATATCTATATCTGTTTTATACGAGATGCTTAATATCTCCCGTCGGTAAAATTGAAGCGGAGGCCTGTTATATGCCGGAGATACAAGAGGCATTCCGAAAGCTGTTTTAAGAATTGTTGCTTTATCCATATTGATTATTTTACAAGCACGTGTTGTAGGTTCGTTGAAAAATCGGCAGAGGTTTTATTCCCCACCATGTCATAATTTTTTTCCAGCCATTGGGTTGTAAATTCTCTTCCTTTATTTTTTAAAAGATTAATAAAATCCCAGGATGTATTGGATTTACTTGATACATCAAATTCTTCCAATGCGTCATCGGCTGAAATAACATGATAGTGTATGTTTCTTAGTTTGCCGCCCATATCATAACCTGAGGCAAAAAGTTTATTTTTAAATTCTATCAGCCATAATTCTGCTGTCAAACTTGCGTTGAAACTCAGTTCATTAATTCTGTGAAGGATTTCATCTGCTTTTTCAGGAACCTTTTTAATAGTAAAAGGGTTTAGCTGTACCAAAAGAATATCATTTGTATCGGTACCACTTATAAGCGGGAACAAGGGAGGGTTTCCCATATAACCGCCATCCCAGTAATACTCGTTATCTACGTTAACTGCTTTGTATAATAAGGGAAGGCAAGCTGATGCCAGCATAGTATCTACACTCATGTGTTCGAGGTTAAATACTTTTGCCCGTCCTGTTTTAACATTTGTTGCACAGGTAAACAGTTTCATTTTACTTTCCTGTAATACCTTAAAATCAATTAGTTCAAGTAAAGTATCTCTTAATGGATTCGTGTCTAACAAATTCCATTGGTAAGGAGACAGGAAGTTACTCATCAGATTAAACATATTATATCCGGGTGAAAACTCCATATTGCCTGCCGAAAGCATTTTGTCAATTAGACTGGGTTGTACCGGAGAAAATTGAGATTTTGATGAGAGCTTTCTCCAAAATTTATT
>CAJCJB010000282.1 GCA_903970545.1 Candidatus Saccharimonadota bacterium
CAGTGACGATTTGAAAATGAAATGATGGTGTAACGCGGAGAATATTCCCGCCGGTTAATTCCGCCAAATCCATGAGACGCGCCAGTTTTCGCCACCGTCCCGGACCGCTTAGCCGCGTAAGCACTTCTTCATACTCGAGCAACACCTCAGCCGTATCGTGCATAGGGTTTACGGTATGAGAAAGAATCAAGAAATCAGGGTTATCTTTTTCAGCTTGCTGCACACGGGTAAGTTGGTTAGTCATAGCCGGACAAATACTTTGACAAGTAGCAAAGAAAAAATTAGCTATGTATATTTTATTTTGAGTGGTTTGTTGCGAAATCATTTCTTTATATTGGTTCAGCAAAGAGAAATCTTTAACGGTATGATAAACTGTATCTCCATTGGGGAAAACGGTTTTTGTGCCATAAATAGGAAGTAACAATTTTTTCTCTTCTTTTTTTTGTCCGCAAGACAAAACAAACAAAGCAATTAGTACAGAAAGAAGAACAAGGGGAACTTTATTTATTCGCTTCTTTATAGCTGTTTTTTTTGTGCTCATGTATTCACTTCGCTTGGCTCTTTTCAATTTCATTTTTCTCCAACGTATTAGCGTACTCATCTTTTGTTTTTAAATGCTTGTATTCTTGTAATAAACGTTTTACTTCCGAGTTTTGATTAGGGTCGTAATAGCCACGTATGTGCCTGTGTTTATCAACTAACACGGCAAAATAATCAAACACATAATAAGGCTTTTTATTAAAGTAAGCGTCTTTAGCCTCCTTACCTTCAATTAATAGAGGATGAAAATTAGGCAGGTTAATTTTTAAAGAATCGAAATCTCCTTTTAACTCCTTGTCCCTTATTCTGTAATTACCCAATGCTGTATTAAGGTTTGAAATAAAGAAAATAGGCACCCCTTTAAATTCCTGTGGCTTATATTGAGCATAATCAAAGAATGCCTCTAGCTTATACCCGTCTTTTCTCAAGTTTCCATCTAAAAATAAAATAATGTAAATGGGGTATTTGGCGGTATCAATAACCAGTGTATCTGCTTTGTATAATTCTAATTCAGTTGCTGCAACACCATCAGCATGAGATATAGTTTGCTCAAAGGTTCTTAAATTCCTGTCAAAATAAATATTCGGAACTGAATAATAAACAGTATCCCCTTTGGCATTAAGTGTTTTTGGTCCGTAATAAGCCATCTTTTTAAAGTTGGCTTGCGCTAATTCAAAAAGAAAATAAATTAACCCGGGAAACAAAATAATAGCTATTAAAAGGATACGTTTCTTTTTCACGCCGCAAATTTACATATAAAAAGCATTTTTCAGTAAACCCTTTTTATGCGCTATTTTTGCGCAAAATCTGTTTATGCGTTTTATTTATATATCGCTATTTGTGCTGTTGTTTCAACCACTTGTATCGCAAAACAATTGCAATTGCAACCAAAATGAAATAGCTTTTACGGATGGGTACGTTAATGCCAATCAATTAATTTTTAGAGGGAAAACATTAAGCGTAAGTAAAGGAACGGATTATGACAAAGCAACCTTTTTAGTAAGTAAGTTATTTAAAGGTGTTTCTCCTAAACAAGTTACTGTATATTTTGATAACAAAAATGCCTGTGCTTTTAAGTTTAATACCGGAGAAGACTGGCTTGTTTATGCCAACTATCAAAAAGCAAAGCCTTTTGTAGCCTATTGCTCGCGAAGCAGAAAGAATGTAATTAACACCAACAAGAATATTGATTTGATGTATATAAAATCTGACATAACCGTTGATGATGAAACTGATAAACTTACGGAGTTATGCGGATTAAAACCCTTTACCGAATCAATACCATCTAATGAAAATGCACACAGCAATATTATCCCTAACGGGTGGCAGCGTGTTTTACTGATTATTGTATCGTTGATAGGATTTGTCATAATTTATGTTGTGCTGAATAGAATTTGGAAGAAGTAACCACTACGGATTTATGCTAATCTGTGGCTGAAAAAAGACATATAGTTCATAAAATAAAAACCTGTTATCTTCGTTGTTATATTTAATTGCATAATTTAATCATGAAGTTGAGGTTAATCCGTTGTTTCTTATTTCTTACTTCTTGCCTTTTATTTCTTCCTTCCTGCAAGAAGGATAAGATCATTACAAGCTCTTCGGCAAGGTTAACGTTTTCTCAACCCAATGTAATGTTTGATACTGTGTTTACCAGTATTGGCTCTACCACACAAATATTCAGGGTACATAATCCTAATAATGGAATAGTAGATATATCTTCCATCAGATTGGCAAGAGGAAGTTCTTCTTTTTACCGACTGAATGTGGACGGGCATACGGGTCCTGCCGGGACTGTTTATTCAAACATACAAATTGCAGCTAAAGACAGTATGTATATTTTTGTGCAGGTAACCATCAACCCCAATTACAACCCTATTGTTAGCCCCTTTATTTACCGCGACTCCATTATATTTGAATTGAACGGAAATACGCAATACTTCGATTTAATTGCCTTCGGGCAAAATGCCTATTACCACATGGGCAACCAACCGTGGTTGTTTACTAGCACCCAAGCAATTTCGATTGATACTTTGCCTATATCCATAAATAGTACAGATACTTTTAAAAAGGATAAACCTCATTTACTTTATGGTTATGTATTTGTAGATTCTTATCAAAAACTTTACATAGAACCCGGTGCAAAATTATATGTGCATGGTGGTGGAGGTATATGGGTGTATCAAAATGGAAGTATTACTATTGCAGGAACACCAACAGATTCTGTTATCATTCAGGGAGACAGGTTAGAGCAAGCCTATCAGGATGTACCGGGGCAGTGGGATAGAATTTTGATTAACGAAGGGGGTACTAATACCATTACCAATGCGGTTATAAAGAATGCTTTTATAGGAGTACAGGCTGGTTATGCAGCTGTTTCTTTTGGCACTAAGAATAATAGTGCCTATACACCTGGCGTTCCTTCAGCAAGTCTTACCATAAACAACACCATTATACAAAACTGTTCCGGTTCAGGTATATTGGCGCAGGGTTATACCATAACAGGCGGAGATAATGTAGTGGTTAATTGCGGACAAAACCTTTTAGAGTTTGATTACGGGGGCAGTTACAGCTTTTACCAATGCACCTTTGCCAATTACTGGAACCAAACTAACAACAGCAGCAGCTCTTCGGCACGCACCACACCTTCATTTAACTTTAATAATTATTATAACGGTAATGTTCAATCTCCTTTTACTAATTTATATTTTGGCAACTGCATTTTTGATGGCACCCTTGCCGAAGAATTTAATTTTGATACCCTTGCAGGTTCCTTGCCAGGCTTTAATACCCCCTACTCTTTTAATTACTGCGATTTAAAAACAGGTATGTTTGCTGCAAACAGTGCGCCGCACACGTATTCCTGTCAAATAAACGGTTCGATGAATTTTGTAAACACAGCTGCTTATAATTTTAATTTGGGAACTGGTTCAGCAGCTATTGGCACAGGAAGTACATCTGCTAATGGAAATTACACAAAGGATATTAACGGTAATACTTTTGCTACAAGCGGCAATCCAAACATGGGGGCTTACGCTAATTAATAAATAAACGTTTTTACGGCAATTACTTTAGTTTTAAATTTTTCTTCTTAAAAATAAATGACCGTTTTTTTAACTCGAACTATTTTATTTTTTCATGTGGCAGGTAATAAGGTGCAGGTAAATGTTTACCCAAACCCTGCCGCTAACAGTTTGCAGGTAACCTATACAGGTAACAGCGGGCAAATAAGTTTATATGATGTGTTAGGTAATATGGTAATTAAAAATGAAGAATTAAAAATGCAAAATGGTGCTGCGCAAGTTGATGTAAGCAACATAAGTAATGGTGTTTACTTTTTAAGCGTAAAAACCGCAGAGGGTATTTTAAGTAAAAAGGTTGTTGTGCAGCATTAAGTTAATGTGATGCTATCTTCTCCCCTTACCGCTTATTACCAAAAACCACTGGAATATCCTAACAATGCGGATTTAGTGCTTTGGTTTTTAATTTTCCTAGTACTGTAGATAGGGTTACCATAAATGAAACTGCTTTGTTTTTACTGATAGTTTCTAAGTACGGTAACCTTCATGCGGATGTCTTCTAAAGGTCTGTCGTGGCTATCGGTATTAGCTTCGGTAATTTTATCAACGGCTTCCATACCCTGCAACACCTCGCCAAAAACAGTATAGCTGCCATCTAAATGGGGCGTGCCGCCCACCTTTTTATAAGCCTGTACCTGTTCGGGCGAGAAGGTATAGTGTGGGGTTAGTATATAAACGGGATTAATTTTTTCATCTAATGTTTTTTCCAATAGCATTAAACTATCCGTTATTTTATTGCTTTTATAATGTTGGTATTTTTCGTTAGTTGCTTTGTATTCGGGTGTTTGCAAAAGGCTGTCTTTTAAGTGGGTTCGCAGTTTTTTATTTATGCGGTATTCATATAGCTTTAAATCATTATCGGTAAGTGGGCCTCGCCCCTGTGTAATATAAAACTGGCAACCCGATGAAGCCCGCGTGGGGTTTACATCATCTCCGTCTCTGGCAGCGCAAAGCATTCCGCGTTTATGAAACAAGTTGGGTGTAATTTCAGCGGGAATGGTGTAGCCAATATCACTATCGCCCAAAACAACAAATTGCTTGGCATGTTTGGAAGTGGGGTCTCCACCCTGTATCATAAACCCGGCTATTATCCGGTGAAAAAGCAAGCTGTCGTAAAATCCTTTTTGTGCAAGTTTTATAAAATTATCGCGGTGCAAAGGGGTTAGGTTGCTGAGGCGTATTTTAATATCACCATATTGGGTACTAATAAGCACAAGTGCTGTACGACTTGTATCTTCCATGTTTTGGATGTTTTTAGAAAGCATCGTTCCCGAAAACAGAAGGGTAAAAAGTATTAAACCGGTAATTTTTTTCATTTTTATTAAAATATTAATAACTTTGCTTTGTAAGATTTACAAATATGAAGAAATTTTATTCATTTATATTCATTGCTTTTATAGGAGTTATTGTTTTTCAGTGGAGTTCTTGCAAAGGGCCTCAGCCCTGCAATGGGGTTATTACTGTGTATGATAGTGCCGGTGTGCATCCACAAGCAAATGCGACGGTACACTTATATGCTCAGATAAATTACAATGGACTTACTTATCAGGGTGATTTAACAGCTAATGGAACAACTAATTCAAGCGGACAATTTAGTATTACCATAAAAGACCCTTGCATTTTAGATGTTCGTGCTACCATTGCTAATTGCGATTCTACCGCATTACACCCTCATTATTGTATGGGGCATGCTATTCTTACCTTTGCAGAAGGGCAAACCAATAGCGTAAATGTTTACGTAAATCAATAATTATCAATTCAAGTATTTTATTTTTTTAGTTAAGGGTTTAAAGACAAACAAACCTATTAAACAACCTGTTGAGTTAGCAATAAAATCAAGAACATCGCCGCTACGTTCAGAGAATATATAGTATTGCATAATCTCTAAACTACCCCCATAAGCCACACAAAACAAAACGGAAACCCATTTATAGTTTAGTTTAAAGAATGCTTTTTCATTAAGAGAAATTAAAGCGCGCATCAATAAAATTTGCTCTACAAAAAACATACTTGCGTGTACAAATTTATCGAAGGATAGAAGCTCTAACCAGTTAATTTTAGGAATTGCCTTGCCGGGCATGCTGCACAAAGCAAAAATGATACCCGTCCATACAATAAAAGGAAGAAACTTTTTCACTACTAAATAGAACCTACTCTGCTTTAGCTAAGAGTTCGTTTACCTTAGTCCAGTTAACCACATTCCACCAGGCGGTAATATAATCAGCGCGTTTGTTTTGGTATTTTAAATAATAAGCATGTTCCCAAACATCAAGCGCAAGTATTGGTGTACCTTTCACTTCGCTTATACTCATCAACGTATTATCCTGATTGGGAGTGCTGGTTATTTTTAGTTTTTTGTTTTCAACCACAAGCCAAGCCCAGCCACTACCAAAGCGTTTAGCACCTGCATCGGCAAATTGCTTTTTAAATTCATCTAAAGAACCGAATGATGCATTAATAGCATCTGCCACTTTTCCATCGGGGTTGTTGGGTTTAGCCTCTTTGTTTTCTTTCATTAAAGACCAGAACAACGTATGGTTGTAATGCCCGCCACCATTGTTGCGCACGGCAGTATCAAAAGCGGTCATGTTTTTAAATATATCTTCTAAAGAAGTTACAGCCGGATGCTTGGTGGTTTGCAGGGCTTTGTTCAGATTAGTTACATAGCCCTGATGGTGTTTATCATGGTGCAACTCCATCGTTTGCTTATCAATAAAAGGCTCAAGAGCATCGTACGCATAAGGCAAAGGAGCTAAGGTAAAATCTTCGGTAAAAAGTTCTTCTTTACCAAGAGCTTCTATTGCTTGTAATTTTTCTGCTGAAACAAGATTTGCAGCAAGGCTTCCTATGGAAAACAATGCCGATTTTTTTAAAAAGTCTCTGCGTTCTGTCATGGGGTTAATTTTTATTCTGTTAAATTATTATTCAAATGTAACTAATTCTACTTCAGCCAGTGCATGAAATAAATAAACGGCTCCGGTAGCTACTTCTTTGCAACGGTAGCGTGTGCGAATGCGCTCTCCCTTTTCAAACACTCTTCCGCCATTATATTTAAAAACCGTTTTGTGCGGAATCTTTTCTATAAATATTTTCTCTTCGTTGTTTTCATCATAGCGACTTAAAATCCTAAGCAGGTTGGCATCGCTGCAACTGGAGGCAGCCGGACTAAGAAAATGTTTTTGTAACGCAAGCAGTACATCAGTCGGGAAATAATCGGTGGTAAGAAAATGTCTCATCAATTGCTTATAGTTTTGTTTCCACTCATCGCCATGCGGGTTAACCCTGTTTTTGTGTGCGTTGTACGTTACCAGATGAGCCACCTCGTGCACCAGCGTAATTAAAAAAGCATACTTATTCAGGTTATGATTAATGGTAATCACATGGTTGTTTCCATCGTGCGGAGAGCGGTAATCGCCAAGCTTGGTGTTGCGCTCTTTTTTTATTTTCAGTTTAAAATCATACTCTACAATCCATCTTGCCATTACGGGCACTGCCGGCTCGGGGATGTATTTTAAAAGTACAGTACTGTTTCTTTCAAATTGGCTCATCTATTTTATGGCTTCCTTTAGTTTCGCCTAATACTAAAGCATTTGTGTCATCTCTGCAAAATTACAATCGGAAGCTTGTCTTTATTCTTTTAATTATATTTGTTTTATGAACATAGAAGAGCTTAGAGAATATTGCCTTGCAAAACCTTTTGTAGAAGAAACGTTTCCGTTTGGTGAAGACACCCTGGTTTTTAAAGTAATGGGTAAGGCGTTTTTACTAACCAGCATAAGCAGCCGCCCGCTGCAGTTTAATGTGAAGTGCAACCCCGAAAAGGCTATTGAACTGAGGGAGAAACACAGCTATGTGTTGCCGGGTTACCACATGAACAAACAGCATTGGAACACGGTTGTGCGCGAGAGTAATGCCAACACAAAGCTTTTGAAGCAATGGATAGACGACTCGTACCAACTGATTGTGGATGCATTGCCTAAAAAAGTAAGAGAACAGATTAAAGGTATATGAAAATAAAAAAGTCCGCTTTTATACGGACTCTTTTATTCTGATGGTCATTAACAAAAGATTAAAGCACTTTAACCACCACCACAGTTGATGCCGCACTTTTGCCCGCAGTACCCGATGATAACACACGCACTGCATATTTTGTGCCGCTAACTAAACCCGTTAACACAATACTTGGTTTGTGGCACACATCAATTATTGCCCAGCTTACAAATAACTTAGCGTTAACGCTATTTGTAGTTGTTGTTGCGGTAGTTCCGCCTGTGGCAGTTAAGTCGCTGCTTATTTCAATAACATAAGCGCGCGCGTATTTTTGTCCTTTCCAGCTTAGGGCAATCTCACCCTCTACAGCCGATACTCCTTTTACATTAGCAGGGGCATCGGGTACGGGAGCTTTGCTGTGTTCTGCCGCTACCTTCATACCTGCACTGGCTATAATAGTTGCCGCATCTCCGCCGGTTAGTGCAGCCGCGTTGGCTGTTAACTCAACATAGTTTGCCAGTTGTTCAAGCAGCATATCTACTTTAACTTCCTGGGTGTGCATAGCCACAATATCACTATGATTGCCGCTTGCAGCGGTAGTTATATCATTTCCTAAAATTACCACCTGTGCATCTATTGCACTAAGGGTAGGATTAGGAGTGGAGAAACTGGTGTTACCGGTCATATCGGTTTTTATATTTCCCCACAAGGTTACTTTTTCTGATGGATTGAGCTCACTTAGGCCCAGAGCCACTCTAATTGTTTTCATTTGATTTAAGATTTAATAAATAAATTGTTCCTAGAAATGCGGCGCCTTTTTTCGGTACGATTGAAAAGACTTTGCAGGAAAAAAACCGACGCCTAAAAAATACTCCGAATTTTTAAACGCTTTTTTGTTTGGATAGACGTTTTATCATGTTTTGTATTCTGATTATATATCACTACAAATCTCGTGCCAAGTTTTATTAAAATCTGTTAACCCCATAAAAAAACTACTGCCGTTACTCTTTTTTGCTTGCCGACAGTCTTTTTTGTCTGCGGCTAAACTTTAAAGCCTGCGGACAGACTTTAAGCCTTGCGGCTGAACTTTAGGGCTTGAGGATTAAGTTTAAGGCTTGCGGCTAAACATTAAGCGCTAAGGATAAAGTTTAAAGCCTGCGGACAGACTTTAAGCCTTGCGGCTGAACTTCAGAGCCTGCGGCTGAACTTTAAGGCTTGTGGCTAAACATTAGAGTTTGCGGACAGAGTTTAGGTTTTTTTGCGCAGTTGCTTTTATGAAAGGAAATTAATTTTATATTTAACAAATTTTAAACCCTTAAAACAAACAGCAACATGAAAATAAAACTAATTACAATCTTAGTTATTTTACTAGGTCTTACTACAATGTCTTTTGCGCAAAAAAGATATACTGACGGGTATATTGTAACTTTTAATAATGATACCATTAGGGGTAAAATAAAAGATAAAGGGGCCCTGTCAAATGGTGTAACCTATAGTAGAATACGATTTTTAGATTCGAACGGCAAAAAAAAGAAATTTAGTGCAAGAAAAATAAAAGCATACTCTAAGCAAAACGTAATTAACTACCGTTCTATTAATCATAAATGGTTTGGCGAGGTAGTTGTAGATGGAGACGCTGTTTTGTTGGAAAGAACTAAAATGCACAGAGTAAATGGGGCATCAGGTATGGGCGGCGCAGGTGGTATGGGTATGGGCAACACGGGTGGCGTTGGGTATAACGTTAAGCAAACGATGTATTATTTGCAAATTAAAGGGAGCGCAGCAGATGAGTATGTAAGATTAAAAAGACTTTTATTTGCTACAAATTATGCTATCCTTTTTAAAAAATGCCCCGAAGTACAAAAACTTGTAGAAAGCCAATCATTGGTATATAATGATATGATAGTAATTGTTAGAAAGTATAATGAGTGTGTTGGCAAGCAGCAAAAAAAATAGGCAATAAAGTTTTGTAATATTAAATTTTAATGTTTTTATTCAACTAAAAGGATTTAATATTACATTCAACGAATTTTTAACTCTTAAAAAACAATAACGTATGGTATCAAAATTTTCCTCAGCCATTACAAAAGTGTGTTTAACTATAGTTGTAACCGCATCTCTTAGCAGTTGTGTAACTGTTTTTTTTCCAAAAAATCAAAAAGTAATTTTTAATACCGGCAATAAAGATGCCACGGTATATATTGATAAAGAGAAAGCAGGAAAAGGAACATTAGTAACCGAAAAAGTACAAAAAAATGGAGCCCATCAAATAGTAATTAAAGCTCCCGGTTATAAAGATACTTATGCAGCAATGATTCAAACCCACAGAGCCTGGGGGTATTGGATTTGCATTTTATTTGATATTCCTCTTTTCTACGGACTTGCCCTTGACCCAATAATTCCAAAGGGTTTATCTTATAATAGTCAGTATACTGTAAAATCTGAAGATAAGTTAGTAAACAGAGCCACAGGAGATAAATACATAGATATTTCAAATGTTGGTGTTGACATTAAAAATCCTGATAAGGATGCAGTAAGGTATATTATTTTTCATAAAAAGGGTGATTTGATGAAAGAAATTGCAGATGCCGAAAAGAAAGGCGATGACAAAGCCGCAAAGGAAGAACTAAAGAAAATGAAAAAGAAAAAGAAAAAGGGCAACTCCTCTGACGATGCAGATGATAATACGGTTACCGCTGCAGACACCAAATATAGCGACAACATATATAAAACACTTAGAAGCACAGGGTTTGTTGATACAGTAAATCAAGTTTTTTCTGACAATAACAATACCTTGGTTTTGGAGGGAAGTATAAAAAAAGTGTGCGAATATGTTATTTTCGGGAAAAGATATTCTCACTACTATAAGTCTAAACTTTCCATTAGGTGGTATATAAAGAATACTTACAATGAAATTTTAGACTCTGTAGATACTAAAGAGTTTTCCGGAGATTTTGTGTGGACTGACAAATCCAAAGATAATTTTTATTCAAAAATGTATGGGGATGCAGTTGATATTTCTTACCTAAAACTTCAACGAGATGGTAAACTAACCAAGTATGCAAAGCAAGAAACTAATTTTAAAATCTCAGACCCTATACTTTCATTACCTAATATAAATTCTGCTGCTGTTGTTGATGATAAAAGTGATGCGGCTACAGCCTCTGTTATTGTTAAAACTAAAGAGGGTCATGGTAGTGGTTTTACTATAAGTCAAAACGGATATATTATTACTAATTACCACGTTATAGCCGGAAAACGGGTTGGCAAACTAAGCTCTTCTATTAAAGTAGTAACTTCTGAAGGAGAAGAATTAGATGCTACGGTTGTACGCTATAATAAATTCAGAGACCTTGCTTTGCTTAAAGTAAACAAAAATTTTGATAAAGCATTTAAAGTATCTAGTGTCAAAGCATTTAAAAACATGCTGGATGTATATACTATTGGTGCCCCAAAATCTATAGAGCTTGGTCAATCTGTTTCTTCAGGAGTAATCTCTAATGAACGTAAATCAAATAATAATAATTTTTTACAATTAGGTATGTCTGTAAATGGGGGGAATAGTGGCGGTCCTGTTTTTGATGCACAGGGTAATTTACATGGAGTTATTGATTGGAAATTAAGAAGTGGTGGCGAAGGGATTAGTTTTGCTATTCCGGCTTATATGATTCAGGATTATTTAAATATTAATTACTCGGGCGGATCATCTTCATCTGGAAATAATATTCCCGTAAAATCATCAGGTAATTCCGTAAAGAAACGTTAAAAATTGCTCTACTATTTTTTTAAAAAGCCGCTACAAATAGAGCGGCTTTTTTATTTACTAAAACTCACAGTTTTTAGGAGTACGCGCAAAAGCAATTACATCGCGTATATTAGTCATACCGGTAACAAATAAAACCAGGCGCTCAAAACCCAGTCCAAATCCAGCATGTGGGCAAGAACCAAATTTGCGGGTATCTAAATACCAATACATTTCTTTGGTAGGTATATGCATTTCTTCCATACGCCGAAATAGTTTTTCATAGCGTTCTTCGCGCTGTGAGCCGCCAATAATTTCTCCAATGCCCGGAAATAAAATATCCATAGCCTTTACTGTTTTCCCGTCGTCATTCTGACGCATATAAAAAGCTTTTATCTCTTTAGGGTAATCGGTAAGTATTACTGGTTTTTTAAAATGTTTCTCAACCAAATAACGCTCGTGTTCACTTTGTAAATCTGCACCCCATTTATCAATCAGGTAAGAAAACTTTTTCTTTTTATTATGATTGCTTTCTCTCAATATCTCAAACGCCTGTGTATATGTTATACGCTCAAAATTGTTTTCAATGCAGAATTTTAGTTTATCAAGCAAGCTCATTTCAGAGCGCTCTTGTTGAGGCTTTTGTTTTTCTTCTTCTAAAAGACGCTCATTAAGGAAGGCAATATCATCCGCACATTTGGCTAGTGCTTCTTTAATTACATATTGCAACATCTCCTCTGCCAAATCCATATTATCATCCAAATCATTAAACGCAACTTCGGGTTCTATCATCCAAAACTCGGCTAAGTGTCTGCCTGTATTGGAGTTCTCTGCACGAAAGGTTGGACCGAAAGTATACACATCACTTAATGCCATTGCTGCAAGCTCCCCCTCTAACTGCCCTGATACAGTGAGGTTAGTACTTTTACCGAAGAAGTCTTGTGTATAATCTATCTCTCCTTTATCGTTCTTCGGAGGATTATTTACATCTAAGGTTGTAACACGAAACATTTGTCCGGCACCCTCTGCATCACTTGCCGTAATAATAGGGGTGTGCAAATACACAAACCCTTTTTCCTGAAAGAATTTGTGAATGGCGTGGGCCAAAACATTACGAACCCTAAACACTGCACTAAACGTGCTGGTACGAAAACGGAGATGAGCAATCTCTCTTAAAAACTCCAGACTGTGTTTTTTAGGTTGAAGCGGGTATTGCTCGGCATCACTATCACCAAGTATTTCTAAGGATGTAACTTTTAGTTCATATTTCTGTCCTTTACCTAAAGACGGGATGACATTTCCAATAGCACTTATACAGGCACCCGTTGTTATTCTTTTTAAAATAGATTCGTCTGTATTAGCAAAATCAACAACTAATTGTAAATTATGTATGGTTGATCCATCATTTAAAGCAATAAACTGGTTGTTTCTAAATGTTCTTACCCAACCCTTTACACAGGCTTGGTAATCATCCTTATCATCAGATAAAATAACATTAATTTTTGTGCGTTTCATGTTATGTTTTTAATTAGTTTCTTTAGGGTAACATGTTGTTCGCCTAAAGGCTCGGGTCATAAGTTTTTTAAAGAAGGGCAAAATTAATAGAAATGCGAGACGTTTTTAAATAAAAAAGCCGCCTATCAATATAAGATAAGCGGCATTTCGAATTACTCTAATTAATACTTAACTGTACCCGAAACAGTATGAGCACTGCTACCACTACAAAGAATTCCTGAAAATGTAGCTGTATTACCGGGAGAAGCTGCTGCTGTAACATTTACTACACCAGATGCCGCTGTAAAAGTTCCACCATCGGTTAATATAAATCCACATTCACTTCCAGTAGGAGTTCCGGAAGTAATATTATAAGTGCCTGTAGACGGAGCCGATGTTCCTGGAAAAGTTATTTGTATTATAATTGATCCGCTGGCTCCTAAAACAACAAAGCTACCTCCATTTGCAGCACCACTTGCACTAGGGTTACTTTCTGCCGTACCGTCAACTGTAAAGTTTGTGGTGGTGGTATTTGTTGTAACTGTTGTATTTGTTGTGGTCGTAGTAGTAGTTGCAACAACAGTAGGGGTAGAATACGGAGTTCCATTTGGATTAGGATTAACAGTTGTCCCACTTCCATTTGGGCCTTGCGAATAATACCCAACTTGGGTTTCTCCACTGGTGCTATCCTTAGTACAAGACATAATAACAGCGCAACAAGCTAATGCTATGGAGCAAATTGTGAATATTGTTTTTTTCATTTTAAATACTTTTAACGGAATTTAGACGCCAAGATACATTGTTTCTTTTAAAAATACAAATTTTAACAAATTATTCTACCGTAACCGACTTTGCCAGGTTTCTTGGTTGGTCAACATTGCATCCACGCATTACGGCAATATGATAGGAAAGTAATTGTAAAGGAACCACAGAAACAAGTGGTACCAAAGACTCGTCCGTTTCGGGAATTTCAATAACATAGTCTGCAACTTTCTTTACATCCTTATCTCCGTCATTTACTACAGCAATTATTTTTCCCTTACGCGCCTTTATTTCCTGAATGGTACTAACTACTTTTTCATAATTTGGTCCTTTAGTTGCGATTACAACCACAGGCATTTCTTCATCTATTAAAGCAATCGGCCCATGCTTCATTTCAGCAGCCGGGTATCCTTCTGCGTGTATGTATGATATTTCCTTTAGTTTCAGAGCACCTTCCAACGCCACTGGGAAAGAATAACCTCTTCCGAGATATAAGAAGTTACGCGCATCTTTATGAATTTCAGCGATGTGTTTTATCTTATCATTTAACTTGAGCACACGCTCTACTTTTTCGGGAATAGCATCTAATTCATATAATAATTGTCTGTAACGACTCTCAACAATGGTCCCTTTTTTATAAGCAATGTGTAATGCCATCAAAGTTAATACCGTTACCTGTGCTGTAAATGCTTTGGTAGATGCCACGCCAATTTCTGGGCCGGCATGAGTATATGAACCCGCATGTGTCGCCCGCGCAATAGAAGACCCCACAACATTACAAACCCCTATAATAGTAGCCCCTTTAGATTTTGCCAGTTCAATAGCGGCAAGCGTATCGGCTGTTTCTCCTGATTGAGAGATAGCAATAACAATGTCATCTTCATATATTACAGGGTTGCGATATCTGAACTCACTAGCGTATTCTACTTCAACAGGTATGCGTGCATATTCCTCAAATAAATATTCAGCTACTAAACCTGCGTGCCATGACGTTCCACAGGCAATAATAATAATGCGTTTTGCTTTTAAAAACTTAGGTTCATAATCAACAATACCACCTAACTGAACGATAGCTTTATCAGCATTTAATCTTCCGCGCATGCTATCACGAATAGAACGTGGCTGCTCATAAATCTCTTTCAACATGAAATGCTCATAGCCACCTTTTTCAATGGCTTCCAGTTCCATTTCAAGCTCCTGCACATAAGGCGTGACATCTTTATCTTTTAAGCTTCTTATTTTTAATTCTTCATTACGCTTAATAATAGCCACTTGCTCATCATCTAAATACACTACGTTTTTTGTGTATTCAACAATTGGCGAAGCATCTGATGCAACAAAAAATTCTCCATCTCCAACACCAATAACAAGCGGACTGCCCTTTTTTGCAGCAACTAATTCATCGGGGTTGTTTTTATCCATTACTAAAATGGCATAAGCTCCAACCACCTGTTTTAAGGCAGCAATTACAGCATGACTTAATTTAAGATTATCTTTTTCCTTTATCTCTTCTATTAAATGAACAAGCACTTCTGTGTCTGTCTGGCTTCTAAATGTATGTCCACGCTTCTCCAGGTTTTCTTTTATAGAAGCATAATTTTCAATGATACCATTATGTAACAAAACAATGTTTCCACTTTGCGAATAGTGCGGGTGAGCATTTACATCATTAGGCTCCCCGTGTGTAGCCCAGCGTGTGTGACCAATACCTATGTTGCCTGATTTATCTTTTCCCTCGGTAAACTTTTCTAAGTCAGAAACCTTGCCCTTACATTTATATACGTTTAATTTTTTATCACCTGCAATCATGGCAACTCCGGCACTATCATAACCTCTATATTCAAGGCGGTGCAAGCCTTTAATTAAAATGGGATAAGATTGTCGCTCACCTATATACCCTACTATTCCACACATAAGCTTATTTTATTTAAAGAGCTAAATTACATTATTTTTCTTTACCTAAAAGGAGCTCTAACGTGTTTCTGTTGTCTTTATTATCATAAAAGATGTTTACAAGTTTTTGGCCTTAACCCTCATTAAACCCTCTAGGTTTCTATTTTTGTGGCGATGATTAAAAGAAGCGGATTTCTTGTTACTTGCTATTTGTTATTTGTTACCTGTATTGCACAACCCAAATATGAATATTGGGATGCCGATAAAAAGCAAATAAAATCAGAAGATAATTACAAAAGAGGTATTGCTCATGGTAAGGCTGCTAGTTATTTTAAAGATGGTAAAATTGCCAGACTTGGATGGTATAAATACGGAAAGCAGGATAGCACCTGGAAGTTTTATTACGAGAATGGCAACCCCAAAGCCATAGAACATTATAGCTTTGGTATAAAACAGGGGCATAATTTGTATTACTACAATAGCGGCAAACAAGCTCAGGAAACGGTGTTTAAAAATGACCGCCCCGATAGTATCTGGACATCTTACTTTGAGAGTGGCAAGCTCCGAAGCATAGAAAGTTTTAATTACGGTAAAAAACAAGGTGCCTGGAAATACTATTATGAAAGCGATAAAATTCAAAGCGATGGCTTATTTGAAAATGATAAAAAAAACGGACAACTGGTAAACTATTATCCCAATGGAAATGTGCAAGCGCAAGAGAATTATTGCAATAATGTGCCTTGTGGTAAATGGGCCGAATTTTACGAAAGCGGAAAAGTAAAACTGGAAAAAGAATATAAAGACAGTATAGAATACCTGATGAACCTATGGAACGAAGAAGGCAAGCAGGTTATCTTTAACGGAAACGGAACGCTAACCTTAGTATCGGATGAAGGTAAGTTGCGCGGAAAAGGCACTTACCAAAATGGCTTGCGTAACGGGGTTTGGAAATTTTATTACCTGGATGGTGCTTTAGAGAACACCACAACGTATGATAAAGGAAAAATAAACGGTCCGTATAAATCATATTACCCCGATGGAACGATTAAATCTGATGGGAAATATATTGAAAGCAAAAAAGATAGTCTGTGGAGTTTTTACCGCACCAATGGCGGCATGGAAATGCAAGGCACTTTTAAAAACAACCTACGCGAAGGGCACTGGACTTATTTTTTTGAGAGTGGAAAAAAAGAAAGCGAAGGAGATTTTGCCGATGATAAACAAAAC
The DNA here is from genome assembly GCA_903970545.1 of Candidatus Saccharimonadota bacterium. Taxonomy (GTDB): domain Bacteria; phylum Bacteroidota; class Bacteroidia; order B-17B0; family Aurantibacillaceae; genus PALSA-968. The sequence goes on from CAJCJB010000282.1 coordinate 16,729, forward strand.
GGAACCTGGAAGTATTGGTATAAAACAGGCGAACTGTGGAAGCAAGGCATTTATGCAAACGACATAAAGAATGGATTATGGACTACCTTTTTTGAGAACGGAAAGAAACTACAGGAAGGTAATTACGCCAACAACAAAGAAGAAGGCGAATGGCAAGCCTGGTGGCAAAACGGGCAACTAAAAGATAAAGGTGCGTTTACCAAAGGTGTTATGACCGGATTGTGGCAGGGCTTTTACAGTAATGGCAAGGCAAATTATTTAGGGAGTTTTAAAAACGGGAAAAGAAACGGCAAGTGGCAGTATTGGTTTGAACGTAATGGCAAACCCCGGGAGATTGCTAATTATGTAATGGATTTTAAACACGGAAAGTTTATACAATATACCGAAAACGGATTTATCGACAGCGAGGGTAAATACCGTAAAGGCAAACAAAATGGCACCTGGAAATATTACTACGAAACAGGGGGTATACAACGCCAGCAACATTTTAAAAACGGACACCTCAGCGGTAAAAGTATTATTTGGCAACCTAACGGAAAAATACAATGTGTAATGTATTATAAAGTTATTAAAGACAGCCGCAAAGGCCATGAACAAAGCGTACCCGATGGCACCTGGATTTTTTACGATAAAAACGGTTCCGAAACAAACCACGTTTCTTATAGAAGAGGCGTAAGAGTTCCGTAGTTACATAACTAATTTGCATCTGCCATGTAGTGCAGGCCCACGCTTTCTTTGCGGCGCATGGCATGTTTTATAATGAGGTACCCAATACAAATGAGGTTGCGCAACTCGCATAGCTTGGGCGAGATGGTTGTTTGCTCATACAAGGCTTCGTTTTCTTTATAGATAATTTCCAACCGGTCGAAGGCGCGTTTTAGGCGCAGTTCAGAGCGGACGATACCCACATAATTGCTCATTATCTGTTGTACTTCTTTTAAGCTTTGGGTAATTAAAATCATCTCTTCGGCATGCTCGGTTCCTTCAGCATTCCAGTTGGGTATATCATCTCTAAAGCTTGTTTGGGTTGCTTTTTGTACAGCATCTAAAGAGGCGTTATGGGCATATACCACGGCTTCCAGCAGGGAGTTACTTGCCAAACGATTTGCCCCATGCAAGCCCGTGCGGGCGCATTCGCCAACGGCGTATAAATTTAGTATGCTTGATTGAGCATTGTTATCTACAATAATTCCTCCGCATAAATAATGGGCGGCAGGCACCACGGGTATCATTTGTTTAAAAGGGTCAATATCCAGGCTCATACACTTATTGTATATATTAGGGAAGTGCTCTATAAACCCTTTCCTGTCCAAGTGACGGCAATCTAAAAACACATGGTCGTCTCCGCTTATTTTCATTTCGGTATCTATGGCACGAGCCACAATATCACGCGGCGCGAGGGAACCACGGGCATCGTACTTTTGCATAAACTCCTTGCCATTACTTGTTCGCAAAACAGCACCAAAGCCACGCACCGCCTCAGAAATCAAGAAGCTGGGTTGCTCGCCGGGGTTGTATAAAGAGGTAGGGTGAAACTGCACAAACTCCATATCCTGCACATGTCCTTTGGCGCGATACACCATAGCAATGCCGTCTCCGGTGGCAATTAGCGGGTTGGTGGTAGTTGCATACACTTGTCCTATGCCGCCCGTAGCCATGCAGGTAACTTTAGCCAAAACGGTTTCTACTTGTTGTGTATGTATGTTTAGCACATATACCCCATAGCAGGTAATATCTTTGGTTTTGGAGGTAACAATTTTGCCAAGATGATGCTGGGTAATAATATCAATAGCAAAGTAATGATTAACAATGCTAATGTTTTTATGCTCGTGTATTTTCTTCAGCAAAGCACGCTCAATCTCTTTTCCGGTAGCATCTTTATAATGCAAGATACGGTTCTCGGTATGACCGCCTTCTTTGGCTAAATCAAAAACGCCTTCGGCTGTTTTATCAAAAGCAACGCCCAGCCCCATCAGTTCTTTAATACGTTCGGGGGCCTGAGTAACTACGGTACGCACCGCATCTTCATCGCACAGGTTAGCACCTGCGTTAAAGGTATCTTCTATATGTTTTTCAAAATTATCGTGCTCGTGCCACACAGCTGCAATACCGCCCTGTGCATATTTGGTATTGGTCTCGTCTTCATTGCCTTTGGTAATGATTAACACCTTGCCATATTCGGCTACTTTAAGCGCAAAACTTAAGCCGGCAATACCGGAACCAATCACTAAAAAATCAAACTTTTTTTGCATAAGCCAAGTTAAAAGTAGCGTATCTTTGCGGCTACAAAGAAACAAATTTTTATAGCCATGGATGCACCCGAAGTTCCTTTTATGATTTATGCAGAATCTACTCCTAACCCCGCTTCGATGAAGTTTGTAGCAAACAAAATGTTATTAGAAGCCGGTGCTACTGCACAATACAATAACATTACCGAAACCAAGCAAGCTCCTTTGGCGCAAAAGTTATTTGAGTTTCCTTTTGTAAAGCAGATATTTATTTCGGGTAATTTTATTTCGGTTACCAAGCACGACTTTATTTCTTGGCATGATATACTGTTTGAAACCCGCACCTTTATTAGCGAATACCTGAATAAGAAAAACCCGGTGGTGATTGAACTGCCTGCACAGGAAGTGGCGGTTGACAATTCGTTTAAAGAAACCAAAAGTGTTTTTACCGAACACGCTGCACCTAAAAACGAAGTAGAAGCAAAGATTATTGAAGCGTTGGAAACCTATATTCGTCCGGCTGTTGAGCAAGACGGTGGGATGATTGCGTTTACCGGATTGCACGAGGGAG
>CAJCJB010000283.1 GCA_903970545.1 Candidatus Saccharimonadota bacterium
TATTTATGGCAAATAACTGCAACATAACCCTTGGCACAGATAGCTATGCCAGCAACTGGAGCCTGAGTATTTTTGATGAGATGAAAACGTTGCACAAACATTTTCCTAAAATTGATTGGAATGATTTATTGAAATGGGCAACGCTTAACGGTGCTACCTTCTTAGAAATTGAAGATGCCTTTGGAAGTATAGAAAAAGGTAAAACTCCTGGCTTAAATCTAATCTCTAAAGATTTTACAAGCATAAAGAAGTTGGTTTAGTTATCTTAGAATACTTAAGCGGTTTGCATCGAGCTTAATAAAAATAAAAAGCAGAATGGTAAACGACCATAATGAAGAACCCCCATAACTAAAGAAGGGTAAGGGAATACCAATTACAGGGGCAAGACCTATAGTCATCCCCACATTGATAGCCAAATGAAAAAACAACACCGATGCTACGCCGTACCCATAAACACGACTAAAGTCAGAACGTTGTCTTTCTGCCATCATAATTATTCTAAGTATTAAAGTAAGCTGTAGTAAAATAACAACCGATGTTCCCAAGAAACCCCATTCCTCCCCTACTGTGCAAAAGATGAAGTCGGTATCCTGCTCGGGTACAAAATCGTATTTGGTTTGTGTACCTTGCAAATAACCTTTACCTGTTAAACCTCCGCTACCAATAGCTATCTTAGCCTGATTTACATTGTAACCTTCTTTCTTAAGATTAATGGTTCCTCTACCAAGCAATACATCAATGCGTATCTTTTGATGCGCTTCCAGTTTTTCATATACAGTTGATGTTGCCTTCACCATACCGCACCCGACGACTGCAACCAACACAACCAAGAAAATATTGGTACGGTTTCTCCGTATAAAAAGCAGCGATAAAGCACATACGGAAGTGATGATGATAAATAAATAGGTGTTATCAACCAAAAGTGCCAATACAAATAATACGGCAGCAGCAAAACCGAACAACAAAAAGTTTACTGATAAACCCTCTCGATACAACATAAATACAAAAGCTGCAAATACAATAGCCAAGCCGGTTTCATCCTGTAGTTTTTTAATAATGATAAGTGGAAGACCTAAAATAAGTAGCGCTATAATCGTATTTTTATATTTGCCTAAAAAGTTAGAAACGCCTTTTCTCGCGCCATCTACCTGCAAGTTGGCATTACTTAAAAACTTAGCAAGTGCCAAATTGGTAGCAAACTTCATAAACTCGGCAGGCTGAATACCAAAATCTCCGAAACGAAACCAGGAACGGCTGCCCTTTACCTCTCTGCCTAAAAACGGAACGGCAATACAGAGCAATAAAAAGAATCCATAAAAGACATAAGCAAACACGGTATAAAAATCGGCATCAATAAATAAAATAATGGTGGCTATCACTAGCGCGCTGCTAATCCAGATAAGTTGCTTGCCGTATTTCTGACTTAAATCGAAAATATTTTTGTGCTCTTCGTTATATACCGCCGCATAAATATTAAGCCAGCCCATTAGCACCAACAGTAAATAGAACAGCACGCAAAACAAATCGATATTGGCAAACGGATTATAGCTTTGTCTTTGCATAATAGACAAAATTAGATGTAAAAGAATGCTTTAGGGATGCTCTGAAAAAAAATATCAGCGATTTAATTAACAACTGGCACGATGGCATTGTTTACATGATAATCTCCGGTGCGAGTTCTTCTTAACGAAGTAAGATAAGCACCGCTGTTAAGCGCCAAACCAAAGTCGCGAGCCAAAGAACGTATATAAGTACCCTTGCTGCTTACCACTCTAAAATCAATTTCAGGATTTGTTTTAGTTTTTTCATCTTGTATCCTGCTGTTCGCCAAATGGCTCGGTTCAGGAAGAGCGATACGTGTGATGTCAAATTGTTTGATGTCAATTTCTTTTGGTGTTGTTTTTATTTCTACTACGCCTTCCCTTGCTAAATCATACGCACGTTTACCTTCTACGCGTACTGCCGAATAAGCAGGGGGTGTTTGCATTTGCTTACCCATAAATTTTTGTGCGGTCTCCAGTATAAGTGTTTCAGTAATATGTTCAGTTGGAAAGGTAAAGTCTATTTCTTTTTCTTTATCAAAGCATGGTGTGGTGGCACCCACAAAAAAGGTGCCTATATATTCTTTCTCCATAGCCTGTATCTCCTCTATTTGTTTGGTTTTTTTTCCTGTGCAAATAATTAATAAACCTGTTGCTAAAGGATCTAAAGTACCCGCATGACCTACTTTAATTTTATCGGGAAAGGTTTTCTTTAAAGCAATCTTTATTTTGTTTACTATCTCAAAAGAAGTAACGTGGTAAGGTTTATCTACCAGTAAAATATCTCCTTCCGTACGATTAATGTTTTGAATGTGGGGAATGAATTGGTTGTAATCAAGTTTGGAGAATAGCATGGGGCAAAGCTAAAATAAAAAACACCTTGTGCGGCGTAACTACTAAATATCTATACGCCTACAACGCCCCTTCCTTAATGACATCAACTAAAGTAGGGTCTAATAAAGTACTTGTATCACCTAAGTTGCCAGTGTCTCCTTCAGCAATTTTACGAAGTATGCGACGCATTATTTTACCCGAGCGTGTCTTAGGCAAGCCTGTTACAAACTGTATTTTATCGGGTTTTGCTATAGCACCAATAATATGGGTAACAGTCTGTGCAATATCTTTTCGGGTTAAGTTGTGATCGTGTGTGCCGTCATAAATAACGTAGGCATAAATACCTTGTCCTTTTATATCATGCGGATAACCCACAATGGCACTTTCAATTACACCTGAGTGCATGTTAATGGCATTCTCTAATTCTGCAGTGCCTATGCGGTGTCCGCTAACATTCAACACATCATCTACTCGTCCTGTAATTCTGTAATTACCTTCTTCATCTCTCAAACAACCATCTCCGGTAAAGTACAAACCTTTATAAGTAGAGAAATACGTTTGCCGGCAACGCTCGTGGTCATTATAAGTTGTACGTATAATACCCGGCCAAGGAAACTTAATACAAAGATTTCCGCTAACGCCATTACCTTCTATTTCTTTACCGCTTTCATCAACCAAACATGGCTGCACTCCGGGCAAAGGAAGTGTTGCAAAAGATGGTTTATGCGGAGTAACTCCTGCCAGATTAGAAATAAGAATACCGCCTGTCTCGGTTTGCCACCAGGTATCTACCACAGGGCATTTTTCTTTACCAATGTTTTTATAATACCACTGCCAAGCTTCTTCATTTATAGGTTCTCCTACTGAACCCAATACTTGCAACGAACTTAAATCTTTATTATTTACGGTATCTAAACCAAAACTCATTAAGCTACGAATGGCAGTAGGTGCAGTATATAGAATGTTTACTTTAAACTTATCTACCACATCCCAAAACCTTCCTGCATCCGGATAGGTAGGAATGCCTTCAAACATCAAGCTGGTAGCGCCTGCGCTTAGCGGACCATACACAATATAACTATGCCCGGTTATCCAGCCAATATCTGCTGTGCAAAAGTGTACCTGCCCCGGTTTGTATTGAAACACATTTACAAAGGTATAATTAGTCCACACCATGTAGCCCGCGCAGGTATGCACCACACCCTTAGGTTTGCCTGTAGAGCCCGAAGTATACAGAATAAACAAGGCATCTTCGGCATCCATCTCTTCAGCAGGACAAGCAGGGTTGCCCTGCGTTTCTACTTTTTTAATTTCATCTTCCCACCAAACATCCCTGCCTTTAATCATACTCACCGCAGTGCGGGTGCGGGTGCAAACAATAACCCGTTTCACAAACGGACAAGCAATCAACGCATCATCTATCACACTCTTTAAAGGAATATCTTTTGTGCCCCTAAAGCCCCCATCGCAGGTAACAATATATTCGGCATGTGCATCCTGCAATCTGTCGCTAATAGCTTGTGCAGAAAACCCACCGAATATAACTGAGTGTATAGCCCCAATACGCGCGCAGGCAAGTGTGGCAATGGAAAGCTCGGGTATCATGCCCATATATATACAAACGCGGTCGCCTTTTTTTACGCCGTTATTTTTTAAAACATTAGCAAACTGACAAACCTTAAAATGCAATTCCTTATAGGTAAGCACGCGGTGATGCTCCTCCGGGTCGTTAGATTCCCATATAATAGCAGGCGTGTTGGCGTTGGTTGCCAAATGCCTGTCTAAGCAATTCTCAGTAATATTAAGCTTTCCGCCCTTAAACCATTTAATGCTGGGCTCGCTAAAGTTCCATTCTAACACGCTGTCCCACTTCTTTTTCCACACAAAGTTTTCGGCAACTTCTGCCCAAAAATTTTCGGGTTCTTTTACACTTTTAGTATAGGCTGCTTTATATTCTTCGAGGTTTTTTATCTGATACGGATAGTTCATTTGATAGTAATTTATTACCACGAAAGTATGGTATTGAATAGTGTTTTTAAAATAAAAAATTACTTATTTTGAAGAATAATATTTACTACCCACTTCAAATATGGAAAACACGTTAGCTTATGCGCAGGCGCAGGATAAGAATGATGAACTGAAGGATTTCCGTCAGCGTTTTTATTTCCCGAGGTTGAATAACAAGTTTGTGATTTATTTTACGGGCAACTCGTTGGGGCTTCAACCAAAAACCACACAGGATTATGTGCTGAACGAGTTGGAAGACTGGGCAAGTTTTGGTGTAGAGGGGCATTTTCATGCACGCAACCCATGGTTCTCGTATCATGAAATTCTTACGGAGAAAACTGCTAAGATTGTGGGCGCCTTGCCGCAAGAGGTAGTGATGATGAACCAGCTTACGGTTAATTTGCATTTGCTGTTGGTTTCTTTTTACCGTCCTACCAAGCAACGTTATAAAATAATTTGCGAGGCTAAGGCTTTTCCATCTGATTTATATGCCTTGCAATCGCAGGTTACCTTTCATGGGTTTAATTATAAGGATGCGCTGATAGAAATTGAGCCTCGTGAAGGGGAGAAGAGTTTGCGCACCGAAGATATTTTAAAGGCTATTGAAGAGAATAAGAATGAGTTGGCGGTAGTATTGTTTGGCGGTATAAATTATTACAGCGGACATGTGTTGGATATGAAAACCATTACCGAAGCCACGCACAAAGCAGGTGCGTATTGTGGTTTTGATTTGGCACATGCTGCCGGAAACATAAAATTACATCTTCACGATTGGCAGGTTGATTTTGCCTGCTGGTGCAGTTATAAGTATTTAAATGCAGGTCCGGGTAGTGTTGCCGGGGCATTTGTGCATGAGAAACATTTGCGCAACTTTGATTTGCCTTTGTTTACCGGTTGGTGGGGGCATGATAAGGAAACCCGTTTTAAAATGGAGCCTGAGTTTATACCGATGCCTACCGCAGAACGTTGGCAACTGAGCAACGCACCTGTTTTATCTATGGCAGCTTACAAAGCATCACTTGATATTTTTGATGAAGCGGGCATGGATAGACTTACTGCTAAGAGCAAGCGGCTTACTTCTTACTTAGAATTTATTATTAATCAGGTTAATAACTTAACGAATACTCCCGACAAATACTTTGAAGTAATAACACCTGGGGATAGGAGTTGTCAGCTCTCTATGGTGCCGCATGGCAGAGGAAAAGAATTGTTTACCCAACTTACTGCACATGGTGTTATTGCCGATTGGCGCGAGCCTGACGTTATTCGTATGGCGCCTGTGCCTTTATACAATTCGTTTGAAGACGTGTTTCAATTCGGTGAAATTTTGTTGCATCTTTGCGCTAAATAAATTGTTATGAAGAAGATTTCCATCTTAGTTTTATTCGTTGCTGTTCTGTTTGCCTGTGGCGGAAATAAAGAGCAAGAACAACCAAAAGATTTGGGCATTATAGAAACACACCCAGTGCATGGGTCTATTACACAGGCAAGTTTTAAGGTGTGGGGCAATTGCGGACAATGTAAAGAAAACATAGAAGAAGCTACCCGTTTTAAAGGAGTTACTTTTTGCAGTTGGGACACCACCAGTAAAGTTTGCACCGTTACCTATGATAACCGCGAAACCAATGTAGGTGCTATTGAAAAAGCCATTGCCGCTGCCGGTTATGATAATGTTGCTTACAAAGCAGATGATAAGGCTTATGCTGAGTTAGCGCCTTGCTGCCAGTATGAGAGAAGGAAATAGTAGAAATTACTCTATCTCTCTCTTAATATATCTTCCTATTGTTAAAGCTCTGTATAGGAGTTTATTGGGTAGAATGGTGAATTTGGAGTTTATTACTTTCCAAAGCCCGCAATTGTATTTATAATACCCGATGGAGTAACTTTTCTCATCAAATTTGGACTTCTTTGAGGGATATAAATATTGCGTTGGGCGTTCCGGCGGCAAACCACCGGAACGCCCATACTTCGACCAGCTCAGTATGACAGATTGCTTCGTGACTCGCAATAACGAAAACTACAAGATTAATGCTTTTTCTTCTTAGGGTTTTGTCTGGTATCCCAAATAGTCATTATATAAATAACGCTTCTTGTGTTTTTATAAAGCATTAAATTATGCTTTGTAATAAGTGCTTCGTGTATGTTCTTCTTTCTTTTCGAAGCACGATATAATTTAGGTTGATTAGAAATTATCTCAATAACTTTCTCAGTAGCTTTAATAAAATGGGCTATCTCGCTTTCAGTCCAGTTGTTTTCTAAATAGGTTATAACTCTTTCAAAGGCTTCTGTTGCTTCGGGAGACCAAATTATTTCTTTAGCCATTTCTTATACTTTTTCATTACCTCTTTATGAGGAATGCCTTCGCCCTTTACTATTTGTTTTTCGGCTCTTGCCACAGAGTCTTTAACATGATCAGGAAGCTCATCATACCAATCATCTTTCTGAACCTCTAACAATGCTTTTACCTGTTGTATAACCGACTTATCGTTTATACTAAGTATTTGTTTGGCTAATTCTATTTTACTTACTGCAATATTCATGTGTGTTATTTTAATATAAAATTACAT
>CAJCJB010000284.1 GCA_903970545.1 Candidatus Saccharimonadota bacterium
TAGCTTACGGTATCTTAACGGGTGTATTTATTTTACCCATCATTTTCCCTTTCTTCCGTTATACCTTTTGGGCTTATTCAGGAGATTATTTCAGGACATTCTCTTTAATCATAACGCTGCTATTGCTTATCTTTTCGGTAAAGGCAATCAATCATATCATTAAAACAGAAAAAGTAAATAAGATAGTTTTAGGTGTTACGGTTCTTCTTTTATTAATACTCTTATACACACCTGCCGCTCAGTTTAAACCAGCTATTAATCAGGGTTTAAGAACCATAGTTACTATATTTATATTTGGTTATGCAGGTTTATTATTAGGCTTATCCCAAAAAGGAAATGGCAAAAACACGTATAAGATTATCTTAATTGTAGTATGCTTTTTTGAATTGATTTATTTTTCTAATACTACCGTTAACAAGAGAGACGTAATGACAAACCGCGAGTTAAAAGAACGTATAGGCTATAATGATTATACGGTTGATGCCGTTAAGTATATTAAAGATACCAATAAGAATTTTTATCGGGTTAATAAAGATTATAGTTCAGGACTTGCTATGCACAGCAGTATAAATGATGCAAAAGTGCAGGGGTTTTATGGTACGCCTTCTTATTTTTCCTTCAACCAAAAAAACTATATTAAGTTCTTAGGAGATTTGAATGTGATTGACCCTAAAGATGAAAACTCCACACGTTGGGCAAAAGGCCTTGGAGATAGGCCTCTTTTATTTACGTTAGTCAGCGGAGAATATTGGTTGACTAAACGCCCTAATAACTATTTGCAAGGATTTGGTTATGATTCTATTGCTAAGTTTGGTGACGTAAAGGTGTATAAAAACAGGTTTGCATTGCCTTTAGGTTTTACCTATAATCAGGTATTAGATGAAACGACTTTTAAAAAACTAAGTCCAACTCAAAAAGATATTTATTTATTAAGAGGCTGTGTTATAGCTGATGATGATAAAGATTTATTGGCAGCCAACAAAAAGTTTAATCTGGCAGATACCGCCGCACCTTTTTCGTTTGATGCGTATGGTCAATATGTAAAAGACATAAAAAAAGATAGTTTAACTATTACCCAATTTAAAGAAAGCGATATAAAAGGAGATATTACTGTTGCAGCACCAAAAGTTTTATTCTTTTCTATTCCTTTTGATGAAGGCTGGAAAGCAACTGTAAATGGAACGGATACAAAGCTATACAGAGTAAATTGCGGGTTAACAGGGCTAAGTGTTCCTGCAGGAAAAAATGCCGTAGAGTTAAAGTTTGAACCCCGTTTTATGAAAAGAGGTACATTGGTTTCTGTGATTGCTTTGCTTGTTTTTATCGGACTCACAGTGTTTGATAAAATGCGAAATAAAAAAGTCGCCTTAACTACCGAAAACTAATTGATGAAGAGAATACTAATTACAGGTGGTAGCGGGTTTATTGGAAGGAATGTTGCAGAATCTTATTTAAAAGATAAATACATACTTGTTACTCCAAAACGCAGTGAACTTGATTGCAGTGATGATGAAAGTATTAAAAACTATTTCTCAAAAAACAGTTTTGATGTTGTAATACATGCTGCTGCCAAACCGGGGCATCGTAATGCTACTGATACCAATAGTTTACTGTATACAAATTCTCGTATGATATTTAATTTACTTAAATATCAAAACGGTTGGGGTAAGTTGTTAAATATGGGTAGTGGTGCTATATATGATATGAAGCATTACCAGCCTAAAATGAAGGAAGATTATTTTGGTGCTTACATTCCTTCGGATGAACACGGCTACAACAAATACATCTTTGGGAAATTATTACCCTGTTTAAACAACGTATATGATTTTAGAATCTTCGGTATTTTTGGTAAGTACGAAGATTATGCCATTCGGTTTATATCCAATGCTATTTGCAAAACTATTTTTGATTTGCCTATTACCTTAAGACAAAACCGTAAGTTTGATTATATCTATATTAATGATTTGATGCCCATCCTTGAGCATTTTATAGAACATTTCCCAACAGAAAAATCATTTAATATTACACCGGATAATTCTATCGGATTATTACAACTAGCACAATTGGTTAAATCTATTTCTAAAAAGGATATTGAAATAACAGTTGCACAAGATGGCTTTGGTATGGAGTATAGCGGAGATAACTCACTACTGAGAAAGGAAATAAAAATCCTACACTTTACGACTATTGAGAAATCAGTAGAAGAATTATATCAATGGTATTTGGCTAATAAAAGTAGTTTGAATAAAGACTGTTTATTAATTGATAAGTAATAAGTGGATACCCATATTATATTTGATTTAGACGGAACGCTGATTGATTCCAAGCCTGAGATGGTAGATACATACAGACAGGTGTTTCATAAAATTCCAACCCCCTCTCTTATTGATTTTGATAGCATTAATTTTGGGGCAACCTTACCGGCTATCTTAGAAAAGGTTTATGAAAACAATTCTCTTTTAATGGCAGAAGCCAGAAAAGAATTCATTGAAATTTACGACCAATCTTCTTATCAAAACACACCGTTATACCCATCCGTTATAGATGTTTTGAGTTTTCTTTACAAACATGATTTCAAGTTGCATATTGCCACTAACAAACGCTTAAAACCTACCCTAAACATTCTCTTGAAAAAGGAAATTTCATCTTATTTCACCTGCGTAAAAGGGTCTGATATGGGCGATGGAAAGTTGCTGTCTAAAGAGGAAATGGTTAAACAAATTTGTGCCGAAAACAATATAAGTTCAGGCTATATGATTGGCGATAGTACTCAGGATATTGAAGCCGGTAAAGCATCTAATTTGACAACCATTGCTGTAACTTACGGATACGAAAAAAAAGAACATTTAGTAAAGAAAAAACCTACATTTGTTATAGATAATTTGTTAGAATTGTATAATATATTGAAAGTATAGATATGAAAAAGCAGAATGAAATATTTGAAGATTTATTTGTATTAGAATTAGCAAATAATCACTGGGGAAAATTAGAGCGCGGATTAAAGATTATTGAAGAATTTGCACAGGTTGTAAGGTTTAATAATGTAAAAGCTGCTATTAAATTACAGTTCAGGGATGTAGATTCCTTTATTCATAAAGATTTTAGAGACAGAGAAGATATCCGTTATATTAAGAAAACTTTGGATACTAAAATGTCCAGAGAGAATTTTCAGATTATGATTGATGCGATTCGCAAAGGTGGTTGTATTCCTATGGCAACACCTTTTGATGAAGCTTCTGTAGATTTAAGCGAATACTTTGATTTACCAATTATTAAAATTGCCAGCTCTGATATGAATGACTGGCCTTTAATTGAAAAGATTGCATCTACCCGTCGCCCAACTATTGTTTCAACAGGTGGTTCATCCTTAAAAGATATGGATGATATAGTTAAGTTCTTTAAAAATAGGGATATTCCTTTGGCTTTAAATCATTGCGTTGCCATGTATCCAAGCGAAGATTACGAATTAGAGCTCAATCAAATTGATTTTTTAGTTAACCGTTACCCTGATAATGTAATTGGTTATTCCACCCATGAATATCATAGCTGGGATATTTCAACAGCTATAGCCTATGCAAAAGGTGCAAGAACTTTTGAACGCCATATTGATATTGATATGGATGGGGTTCCGGTATCATCTTATTGTACTAAACCCGAGCAGGCCGATTTATGGTTTAAAGCCTACAACAAAACCAAGGAAATGTGTGGCCCTCCGGGTACACAAAAGCGCTTAGCACCTAAAAAAGAAACGGGTTATTTAGATGCTTTGGTGCGCGGTGTTTACGCTCGTAGAGATTTGCCTGAAGGATATGTGGTAACTAACGATGATTTCCATAAAGATTTTTATATGGCTGTTCCTTTACAAAAAGGACAAATGAGTTGCCGCGAAGTGATGTCAGGCGAAAAGTTATTAAAAGCTCTACCTAAAGATAAAGCTTTAGTGATTGATAACATTGATAGTCCGTATTCTAAAAACGAAGAGCTAAAGAAGTTAATCTATAATCGTGGATTGTAAAAAAGTATGATTAAAGTAAGTGATTTTATTGTACAATATCTGGAAGGCATTGGTATTACCGATGCCTTTTCAGTTACAGGTGGCGGTGCTATGCACCTGAATGATTCGTTTGGAAAGTCAGAAAAAATTAAGTGTATTTATAATCATCATGAACAAGGTTGTGCCATAGCTGCAGAAGGATATGCCCGTGAAAAAGGGCAACTGGCTGTTGTAAACGTAACAACCGGACCCGGAGGATTAAACACGCTGAATGGTGTATTTGGACAATGGACAGATTCTGTACCTGTTTTGTACATATCCGGTCAGGTTAGATATGATACAACGATTATGTCTTGTCCTGATTTGAATTTAAGACAACTGGGCGATCAGGAAGTAAATATAGTTGCTGTTGTAAAGCCTCTAACTAAATATGCGGTTTGTATTTCTAATCCATTGCATGTAAAAAAGGAATTGCAGAAAGCAATTTATTTGGCAACTAATGGAAGACCGGGACCTGCGTGGTTAGATGTACCCATGAATGTGCAAGGTTCGTTGATTGATGAAACTACTTTAGAAGAATTTATACCCGAAGAAAAAAATACATGTTCAAATCAGGAAGAAGCTAAATCTATTGCAGAAGTTATTAATTTGTTGAAACAATCTAAACGACCTGTTATTGTTGCAGGACAGGGTATTCGTTTATCTGATACCACAGATGAATTAAATGCAGTTTTACATAAAACTAACATACCTGTTTTATCTACATTGAATGGCTTTGATATTATTGATTGGCATCACCCACAGCATATAGGTACCATTGGAACTATCGGTTCTCGTGCCGGAAACTTTGCCATACAAAATGCTGATTTAGTTTTATTTTTAGGAACCAGAAATAACATCCGCCAAATAAGTTATAATTGGCCTGCCTTTGCCAGAGCAGCCAAAACAATTTGTGTGGATGTGGATGCAGCCGAATTAAAAAAGCCATTGCTTAAATATCATTTGCCTATTTGTGCCGATTTAAAAAACTGGTTGCCTGCATTTAATAAAGAAATTAAACCAGCCGATTTTAATTTTAGCGATTGGTTAAACTGGTGCAAAGAAAGAAAGCAAAAGTATAATGCGGTATTAGACAGTTATAAAAACCAAAAGACCTGCGTTAATCCGTATGTGTTTATGGAACAACTCTCTTTTCTGGTTCCCGAACAATCTACGGTAGTTACCGGTAATGCTACGGCTTGTATTTGTTATTTTCAGGCAGCAAAAATAAAAAAGCATAACCGTGTTATTTGGAATTCGGGCTGTGCCAGCATGGGTTATGATTTGCCTGCTGCCATTGGTGCAAGTGTGGCTTCTCCAAACTCTGAAATAATTTGTTTGGCAGGCGATGGTAGTTTGCAAATGAACATACAGGAATTGATGACCATGTCTCATAATAATCTAGCCATTAAGTTATTTTACTTAAATAATGATGGATATATTTCTATGAAACAAACACAAGACAATTTCTTTGGAAGACGCGTAGGTGCCAATAAAGATTCGGGAGTTAGTTTTCCTGATATGGATAAGATAGCAGAAGCTTACCATTTACCTTATAGAAGAATAAGCACAGATACCAATTTAGAAAAGGAAATTAAAGAAGTGCTTGTTATAAAAGGACCCGTTATTTGCGAAGTGATATTACCAACTGAATATAACTTTGCACCTAAATTATCTTCTGAAAGAAAGCCCGATGGCAGAATGGTTTCTAAACCTATGGAAGATATGTTCCCATTCCTTAGCCGCGAAGAATTTAAAGAGAATATGATTATACCAATACTTGAGGAGTGATAAAATGTATAACGGAATAGAAAAATTAAAATCGTTTAGTTCAACAAAAGAAATAAATGAAAGTATTTTATCATACATCCCTGTATCTAAAAAAGATATAGAAACCAAAGGCGTTTATATTTTTGGAGTTGGTAAATTAGGTCAACGTATTTTTGATTTTCTGTCTTCCAAAGAGATTAAAATACTTGGGTTTATTGATAATAATCAAGAAAGACAAAAAACTAAATTCAATAATCTCCCTGTTTTATCTCCTGATGCTGTTGATAAAGAAGCACTAGTTTATATAGCTTCTGCCACCTACTTTAATCCTATTTACAAGCAATTATTGGGTTTGGGTTTTACCAAACTTTTTTCTCATCAACAAGCGGGGATTTTATTCTTAAATGAAACAAGTTTTCCTATAGAGATGTATCAGGAGAATTTGACAGATGATTTATTTGCGAATAAAGATAAGTATTTGCAGATTTTTGATTTGTTAGAAGATGATGAATCTAAAAGAGTGTTTGATAGCCTAATTTCTTTTCGGTTAACACTAAACCAGAAATACATTGATGCAGTTTATACCAAAATAGAAAAGGAATACTTTGATAGTTCGGTAATTGAGTTAGGTGAAAATGAGGTATATATTGATGCGGGTGGCTTTGATGGAGACTCGGCGGAGAACTTTATTAAGTTTGTAAATAATAAGTATAAAAGTGTACACATTTTCGAACCTGATTTAGCCTTACTTAACAAAGCAAAAGTGAGATTGAAAGAGTTTGACCGTATTACTTATAATCCAATAGGTATATACGATAAAAAAACAACCCTTTATTTTGATGTTACGGGTGGTTTAGATGGTATCATCTCTAATCAAGGTACAGTTAAAATAGATACTATTTCAATAGATGAATATAAGGATGTGCAACCCACTTATATTAAATTTGATATTGAAGGTGTAGAGATAGAAGCGCTTAACGGCGCAAAGAATACTATAAAGACTTCAAAACCTAAATTAGCTATTGCATCGTATCATTATCCAAAGCATTTGTGGGAAATACCTTTACTGGTAAAAAGCATTAATCCTTCTTATAAAATAAAGTTGAGGCACTACACAGATTCTGTGTTCGATTCTATTTTCTACTTTATTTAAGCTTAATAATTATGGCATGTCCGTTTAGGTTATGCAGCACTATTCTGTCGCT
>CAJCJB010000285.1 GCA_903970545.1 Candidatus Saccharimonadota bacterium
ACCGAGCCGTTATCGGGGTTTATTTTCCAGAAGGTAAAACGCAAACCAAGCTCAGGAATAGAATCAGAAATGGGGTCTATGCTGTTTTTAAGTAAATGGTATTTCGGATAAGCATAGTGTATTTTTTTATCGATGTCATAAGCTTTCAATACAGCGGTTACTAATATAGAAGAATCGTTCTTTTGGTATTGTTCTTTAGAAACATTGGTACGCAAAGAGTCCAATACAATAATAGCATTGGTTGAGAAAAGAGAATCGTGCAGATGAATAACATTGTTTTGTGGCTCAGAATAATCATTATCCACAGGATCATTTATAGTACTTAAATCGGCATAAGTAACGTGGGTATAAACATCGTAACCTAAAAAGTGTCGGGTGTCAGGGTCGGCAGCATTACCCATACGCGGGTTCATTTGTATATGTGGGTATAACTCAAACTGCTTAACGTTTTTATTCTGTTCTCTTAAAAAGTAATCTACTTTAAAATAAATATCAATACCTTTCTTTTCCTTTCCGGTATAGGTAACAAAGTATGGTCCCATAGGCAAGGTATCTCCTTTTACAAGCAGGATACTTTTCTTGTCATCAAAGCCTTTACCCAAAGATGAAACGCTTTTTTGTGAAGTGTTTTTAGAGAGCGTTGCCTTTTTAGATGTAGAAATTAAAACACCTATCAGCAACAACGCAAAGCCAACATGCGCTAACGATGCACCGATGTGTTTTACCTTTCCTTTTAAGATGCGAAGCCAGTAGGTAGTGTTAGAAAACAAAGCAAATGCCGAAGTAATGAGTAATGCGGCATAGGTTATATAATTTGTTTTTTGCGTTGAAGTAGCCTCATCCCAGCCATGAGAGAAATACAAAGCAGATGAGGCAACCAAACCAAAAGCAAGCGCAAGCAGAGCAGAAATACGCAGACTTTTAAAGAACTGTTTTTTGTCGGTGTCTTTATATTTAAAGAATTGTCCGATGGCAAGCAGCAATGCTACCACAATAGCAAAAGGTATTTGCCAGGCGTTGTATTTTTCAATAGTAAAAGGGGCTTTGTTCATCCCGAACATTTTATTGAAGATGGGAATAGAAGTAAATATGCTGATGGTTGTAGCCGATAAGAACAATACAAAAGATGCTGCAAACATCCAAAACTCGCGACTGTAAACACTTTCATCAGTCTTATCTTTAGGGAAACCAAAGAAATAAGCAGTAAATAATAAGACAAGTGAAACACCTCCCCATACCGATAAAAGAATAGAAGGCTGTATATTAAACCCAAACACAAGCAGGAACAACGTAATAGTTAAACACAGATAAGAGAAGGAAATCATTTTATTGGATTGCAATAAATAGATGCTTAAAAACACAAAGGTTAACAGATACAACAGCAATTGTTTTTGCATTCCTAAATCGGTAAAGGCATGTACCGATGCGCTTCCTAAAATACCGCTACGGGTAAGGAAGGTTGAGTAAAGCACCAGTATAAAAGAAACCAATGCCAACATAAACCCCGAGAAGATAGAATGCCCCCTGCTTTTGTTTATCAGCATAATGTGTGCTGCACCCACTAAGGTTAACCAGGGCACAAGTGATGCATTTTCTACCGGGTCCCAAGCCCAAAAGCCACCAAAACTAAGCGCTTCGTAAGCCCATGCGCCACCCATTAAAACACCTAAACCTAAAATCATTACTCCGGTAAAAGCCCAGGGCAAAGCAAGTTTCTGCCACTTGGTAAAGTCGCGTTTCCATAAGGCGGCTATTGCATAACAAAAAGGCACAACCGTTAAAGCAAAGCCTAAGAACAAAGTAGGCGGGTGAATGGTCATCCAATAATTTTGCAGTAAAGGGTTTAAGCCTCTGCCATCTATTTTTTGCAAGTAATCAGGGCTTTTAAACAGCGGGATATTTGCAAAGTCGGGGTTTTCGCGAAGCATAATAAAAGGGTTGCTTCCTATTTTAGTTTGAAAGATAACCACACCCAACAACATTGTTGCTAAAAAAGCCTGCACCAAACTAAGTGTGCTCATTACAGCAGCTTCATAATGCTTAGCTGTGCGTTGTAATACCAAACCAATTATACCATGCCACACCGTCCATAAAAGGAAGCTCCCCTCCTGCCCTTCCCAAAAGCAGGAAAAGATATAACGCATGGGCATACTGTTGTTAGAGTGCTGCCATATATACGAGTACTCGTAATAATGGTTGTATAGCATATAAAACAAAGTGCCCATAATGCCAAGCACACCCAAGAAATGCAAACGGAAAGAAATACGCGCCAGTTTAAGCCACGAAACCTCTAAAGGGTTTTTCTCGGCAAAGAAATAAGAAATGGCAGTCTGCAAAGAGGCAATAAAGGAGAGAATGATAAAGAAATTACCCACATACCCTGCCCACAAACGCTCGCCTATATAAGTAATTGGTTCTTGCATGAAGGACACAAAGGTAAGTTAAAAGTTATGTTTATAAATTGGATTTATAATAATAATAAAGGCTTTCTTTAAAAGCCCCTGTGCCTATAATATAAGTTTTTTCCTGTAATAGCAAAGCAAAGGTTGCCAACGGACGTTCATAACACCTAGTGCATAAGAGTTAGCAACTCTTTGATCTACAACCAAGGACATCCCCGGCCGCACGCGTAAAGCCTTTTTTAATTAAAGCAATAAATTGGCGTTGGTTTTGTAATTTGCGCGAACAAAGCCCTGTGGCTCCTTTTTTCTGAACGGCTACAAAGAACGCTCTTACTGTTTTATAGGCGATTTGCTGGCAGACGGCAAGGGTGAAATAAAAGAGAGAGATGACGATAAAGGAGAATTGATTGGCTTTGAAGAACTCATATCTACTGGCTCAAACAAGCACTGCTTGTTTACCCTCGTCAAGAAAAAGAAAGTAGAAAAGGAACAGCATTAGGGATTGTAGCACTCGCAATGACAAAATGCGCCGGAACGCCCAAAAGAGTTTTATTCTATATTTGTTACTTCATGCAGAAACAAAAAACCATATCATGTATCATGTCTCCTGTATCAAGTATAAGGTACAGCATACGATGTACAGTACTCCTTATATATTTCCTACTTCTATATTCTTGTTTCTGCAGCGCGCAAAACCTTGACTCTCTTTGGAAAATATATAACAATAAGAGCACAGCAGATACCAATCGCTTAAATGCCCTGCATGCTATAGCCAATGTTTATCTTACCAATAAAGCCGATACCTGCATTATTATTGCAGAACAGGAATTAAAACTGGCCAATAGTATTGCCGATGGAAAAGGAAAGAAATGGGTTGGTAAAGCTCTCAACATATTGGGGGTATTATATATGCATAAGGGCGAATATCAAAAATCTTTAGACTATTTTGTAAAAGCCATGCAACCCTGGACAGAGGTTGGCTTTAAGAAAGGAGTTGTTGCTTGTTATGGCAATAGTGGAAACGTTTATTATTATCAGTCTAATTATCCAAAGGCTTTAGAATGCTTTCTGAAAGCTACGCAGCTGTGTGAAGAAATGGGAGATAAGTACGGAATGGGAAATTACTACGGTAGTGTCGGGTCTATATATAAAGAACAGCTTGATTACCCAAAATCTTTGGAATATTGTTTAAAATCTTTGAAAATATTGGAGGAGCTTGGAGATAAATACAGCATAGGTGCTTGTTATAGCAATCTTGGCGTTGTTTACTTTCATCAAACCAATTATCCAAAAGCACTAGAATATTATTTTAAAGGGTTGAAAATAGCCGAAGAGTTTGGAGATAAACAGAAGATAGGAAACTGTTATGCTAATATTGGAAGTGTTTACTACGATCAGGCCAATTATCAGAAAGCTTTAGAATATTTCTTAAAAGGGTTGCAACTGCGAAAAGAAACCGGAGATAAAAATGGTGTAGGTAGTTCTTATATCACTTTAGGAGAATTATATAACGTCATCCCTGATTTTAAAAAAGCTATACAATACAGCGATTCTGCTTTGCGCATAAGTAAAGAAATTGGAGATATTGAACATGAACGTAATGCCTATAAAAACTTAGCTATTTCATATAGTAAAACAAATAGGTATAAAGAGGCTTATGAATATCACGTAAAATTTAAAACACTTACGGATAGCATTTTTAATATTGATAACAGCAAACAGCTGGGTGATTTAAAAACCAATTTTGAGGTAGAGAAAAAAGAAGCTGAACTGAAAGTTAAAGCTGAAGCCGAGCAGGAAAAACTAAAAACTGTTGCACACGAAGAAAAAAAAAGACAACAGGTTATCATAGCAGCCGTTGCAGGAGTGTTGGTATTAGTGGTTGTATTTTCTTTGTTTTTACTAAAACGATTCCGCATTACCCAAAGGCAAAAAGTTATTATTGAAAAACAAAAACAAAGAGTTGATATAGCCTATAATGAACTTCATGAAAAGAATAAAGAAGTGATGGATAGCATACGTTATGCGAAAAGAATACAAACGGCTCTGCTTACCTCAGAGAGGTATATAAGAAATAGTTTAAACAGGTTGACGAAGGATAATTAGATGAGGGGATTTTTTCGAATACTACTTGTCTATTGGTTCATTCTTCCCGGCTCTTATCTCTTCTATGCACAAAACACAGACTCTCTACGGAAAGTATATAATGACAAAGCTAAACCGGATACAATCCGATTAAAAGCTTTAAATATTATAGCATCTAGTTATCGTGAGAACAACCCTGATACAGCTATTATGCTTGCAAAAACAGGGTTAGAATTAGCCGAAAAAACCAAACTAAAATCCTGCCAGATATATTCATTTATAACATTAGGTACCGCTTTTTTTAATAAAGGTAATTATCCAAAATCTTTAGAATATGATTTAGATGCTTTAAAAATAGCAGAGGAAACCAATAATAAACAATACAAAGAAGTATGTTATATAAACATTGGAAACGTCTATTCTATTCAAACGGATTATACCAAGGCGTTGGATTATTACTTTAAAAGCTTAAAGATTTCAGAAGAAATAGGTGATAAAAAGAAAGTATCAGATTGTTATAATAACATTGGCAATGTTTATATAGAACTAGCTGATTATGCCAAAGCTTTAAAATACTATTTAAAGACCTTAAAGTTTTGCGAAGAAACAAATGATAAACAAGGAGTAGGTGCCTGCTACGGTAATATTGCCCTTGCCTATAATTATCAATTAAATTTTCCAAAAGCTTTAGAGTATTATTTAAAATCTTTAACGCACTTTAAAGAATTCAAAGATAAATCTGGTACTGTTTTCTGTTATAATAGTATAAGCGAATTATATATCAGCTTATCAGACTTTAAAAAGTCTATAAAATATGCTGACTCTGCTTTGTATATTATTAAAGAAATCGGAGATATAAATATGGAACGATACTCTTATGAATACTTAGCAGAAGCTTATGCAAGAATAAACAGATATAAAGAAGCTTACGAATATCATATAAAATGCAAACAACTAACCGACAGCATATTTAATACAGAAAACAGTAAGCAACTTGGAGATTTAAAAACTAATTTTGAAGTAGAAAAGAAAGAAGCTGAACTAAAGGTAAAATCTGAAGCTGAGCAAGACAAACTAAAAGCTATCGCAAGCGAAGAAAAGAAAAGGCAGCAAATTATCATAGCTGCTGTTACAGGGATATTGGTGGTGGTGATTATTTTTTCCTTATTTTTATTGAAAAGATTTAGAATTACTCAAAAGCAAAAAGCAATTATAGAGCAGCAAAAACAAAAAGTAGATGAGGCCTATAACATGCTACATGAAAAGAATAAAGAAGTAATGGATAGTATACGTTATGCAAAAAGAATTCAGATTGTTTTAATTACTTCGGAGAAGTATATAACAAGTAGTTTAAACAGGTTGATTAAGTGAAAATAAAAAGCAGAACCAAAATAGTTCTGCCCTTTTATTTACTTAAAAAGATTTCTTACTTATTAGGGTCTATTTCAAACTTCCACTCTTTAGCAAAAGCAGCTTGTGCATCCTGCACTTTTTGTAAGGCTGCTTTATACTGACTATCATAAGCGGTTGCAAAAGCTTTTACATTAGTAACATCCTGTTCGGTTATTTGAGAAGTATCTTTTGTCATGATATCTACCATACCTTTTCCTTCGTTATCAACCAGCTTCCTTATAGAATTGAAGTATTCAACAGCTGCATCTTTAAAATCTGTTTTCTTAGCAAACGGAGGCATGTTTTTACATTCTTCTAGTGACGAAGCTGCTTGCGAATCAAATTTGCCGTAAGCAAGTTTAAGAGAATCTACATTGTGTCCGTCTATCTGATTAATAAACATAACAGAAGTTGCATCCATTTCTTTTCCGATAGCAACTATCTTGTCGCTATAAGTTAAAGCATCTTGCTTTGATGGACCACATGAAGCCAAAAACAAAGCTGAGGCAACGGCAGCAGATAAGATTAGTTTTTTCATATTATTGTTTTTTTTACAATAGTATGAATAATATTTTAACAGAGAGGAATTTATTCTTACAAGCCTAAAACAGCCTTTAGCTTTACATAGCCTGTTTTACTTAGCGGTATTTTAACTCCTGTTTTAAGTAAAGCAATATGACTGTCTTTTTCCAAAGTTTCTATTTTGGTGATTTGTTGTATTTGCAAGATATAGGAACGGTGTACGCGTACAAATTGCTGCGCATTGAAAGTCTGCTCGAAATAGTTCATGGTTTTCTTTTTAAGCGAGTAACCATCTTTGGTAAATATTTTTACATAATCATCGTAAGCTTCTATATAATGTATATCGCCTACGGGTATAATCTTAATATTACTTCCGTTTTTTACCACAACTCTGCTCTGCTCTTCAGGTTGCTTTTGTCCGTCTTCCAATAAAGAGGTTGTGTTGCTTTTTGTATCGGTTGTGTTGTGTTGCTCTTTCCATTTTTTTAGAGCTTTATTAAATCGCTCTTTACTGAACGGTTTTAAAAGATAATCAACCGCATGGGCTTCAAAAGCTTTAATGGCATATTCATCATAAGCCGTAGTAAATATCACTGATATAGGAAAGTCAATCAGTTCCAGCATTTCAAATCCGGTTATTTTAGGCATTTGTATGTCCAAAAAAACAACATCGGGTTTGTGTTGCATAATGGCTTTTACACCTTCAAAGCCATCGCCACACTCCTGCATAACTTCTATTTCTGCATCTTCTTGCAGGTATTCTTTTACGATGGAACGAGCCAAAGGCTCATCATCTATGATAACGCTTTTAATCATGTTTATTCGTATCTAATTGCTTTTTTATTTGCACTCATGTATTCGCTGCGCTCGGCTGTTGAGGGATGATTACAGTTGTTGTAAATAAATTTTGATTGATGTTTGTTTGTAATAAATCGTTTCTGAAGAATAATAGATACAACCTACGTTGTACTGATTTTAAGCCAAAACCTGTGCCTTTAGGTTGTGCTGTCTCTATATCAAATGGATTGGTAATACTAATTAGCAAATCGCTATTTTCTGTTTTTGTAGTTATTTGTATGGTAACATCTCCTGTAGTATCATACAAACCAAATTTAATAGCATTCTCCACAATAGGTTGTAGCAACAAGGGGGGTAATAATAAGCTCATACTTTGCTCATTGGCATTTATTTCCGTACTTAAACGGTGACCAAACCTTACTTTCTCAATATCTAAATATAGTTGCAGGTGTTTTAATTCTTCCTGAAGACTAAGCATTTGCTGATCGTCTTTCTTTAAAGTGCCTCTTAAGAAATCTGATAATTGCTGTATCATTTTACGTGCTTCTTCCGGCTTAGAACCTGCTAAAGCACTAATAGAATTAAGACTATTAAACAAAAAATGCGGCTGTAGTTGTTGGCGCAAACCCGTTAACTCAGCTTCTCTTAATAACTTCTCAGCATCGGTTTTTCTAGCTTCACTTTCTTGTTTGGATTTCATCGTGTTGGTAATCCAACTAAACAGCATAACCCATCCAATCATTAAAAAAGCAATACAGAACCGGATTAAGAATGATTTATGACATATAACCACATAGGCATTATCTCCCTCATAAATCTTGGAAAGAACAAGTTTGCTTAACACAGCACAAGCCATTGAAAGTATAATGCTCCAGCCAAATAACATCAACGATTTACTTCTGCTGGGGGTATAATAATGCAATGCCATAACCATGGCAAAAGAAAGAATTAATAAAAGTGTGTTGTTTATGGTGCTGTCTATTAAAGCTGTTTGCCAGCTAAACCCAAAACGATGAATAACAATCACGTGCATAACAGCCCACCACAGGAAAAAGAACAGGGCATATAACAAGCCCATTTTTTTGTATGACTGTATATTAGGCAACTATTTAATAAATATAAGCAAAGTTACTAAGCGTTTCTATTGTGCGCTCTTTTTGTTTTACTTTATAAATGTAGTTGTTTTCATCTTCTGTTTCCTGAGTAGAGGCATATATCTGGGCTCCATCTTCCATATCCTGAATCTTTACCAGTTCAGTTACACCAATATATTTCCAAAGAACGGTTTGCTTTTTTTCGTTTAAAAAAGAGGTTTCTTCTTCTTTGCCTTTTGCACGGGCTTTCTCTAAAGCTTCGTTTTCTGTTTTGGCTTCAAACAATCTGAATTGTTCATCAAATTGTGGGGTGTGTTTACCATTACCGCTAACAATTTGGAATACTACTTTTGCTATGTACTTGTTCATGTTATTTAGTTTTATTGATTTATTTTTATTCATTTTTAATTGTCTTTTATGTTTTTAATTGTGTTTCCATTTTTCAATATTCTGCTGTTTTTCTTCCAGCGTTTGTTGGTAAGCTTTTTTCCATTCTGAACGAAGTAAATAAATTCGCGATGAAAGAAAACGTCCTATAAACTTCAGGTGACGAAAACTACCGGTTGGTGTGTTTTGAAACGAGGTAACTTTCCAAACGCCGTCTCTTTTTACAAGGCTAAGCGTTCTTAATCCGCTTGGCTTTATATCCTTTGCCAATTCTCCCGGAAAATAAATATCTCCATCTGAATGCACTAAAACTACATCTGCTGTTAAAGGCTGAATTACCTTACCGGGCATCCCATCCAAACGAGAGTATTTAAAAATTCCATCAAACATTTCCTGATGCCTTTCTCTTATTATTTTATTCCCAACCAACCTAAAACCAACTACCCCAACAAATCTTGCATCTTCTATAAAAAGGGAAGAATACGCAACTCCGTCTCCGCAAGCCCAGGCATCACTCAGCTTTTCAAATAACTCGTTAATGGCTGCCTCATCAGCAGGAGCTATCGTAATGCTATCGGTTTCTGCTGCTATCATAGTTTGGTTGGTCATTTCTGTTACCAAGTCCGTTTAATAACTTTTTATTTCAATTCCTCCAAACACAACACTTCCTTTTATTACCAACACTTTATCAGGATTAAGCGAACCTCCCTGCACATGGTGTTTATCTTCAATACCACCAAAGGTTGATTGTAACTCATCGGTTCTAACCTGCCAGTGTGGAGGTACTATAATTTCAACCCCGCCAAAAACCTGTTTTAATTCAAGTATTACAGTACCGTTTATATCTGCCTGACTTAAATTTAATTTCCCGCCTCCAAACACACAGGAAATCATCCCTCCTTTAAAGTCTTTTGAAATAACATTCTTTTTAAAGTGACTAAAAACAATATCCATGTTCACCATATCTTCGGTTGATGTGGCATCTTCTTTATAAGAGCAAAAAGGTCTGTCGCCTCTTCTGTGTCCAAACCTTCCATGATGCATATACCTGTGTCTGTCGTGATAACTTTTCATATCCCATTTGCGACGGGGTTTAAATATTACACACAAACCAATCATCATAATAAACAATGGCCAGAAATACTCTTTTATGTGTATATAGGGCATGTGTTCTTTAAACATAAAGGCACTGCCAATAAGAACCAGTACTACCCAACCGAAGTTTCTAAACGCGTGCGATACCCCCACATATAAACCGATAACAATTAGCAACATTGGCCAGCTAAAAAGCCATTCGGGGAAATAAACACCCATTTCTTTTGCCAGCATGGCAGCACCTACTATAACGATGATAATGCCTGCAAATACTTTACCTACACGGCGACGTTGTATATGTTCGT
>CAJCJB010000286.1 GCA_903970545.1 Candidatus Saccharimonadota bacterium
ATACTGTTTATGTACATCTTTATGATTTTGTTTTACCAACCTCATTTTATGGAATTCATTCATAAGCTTTGGGGCAAAACCTATGGTAAAGAAGTAAGCGAATTTTTGGGCAGCACCAAATCGCTTATTCAAAGTTACCTTATGGGTCTGCTTATAGAAGCGATCATAGTTGCCACCCTATATGCTACCGGGCTTTTGGTAATCGGTATTGATTATGCTATTCTCTTAGGCATCATAGGTGCGTTGCTTAACATCATTCCTTACCTGGGCGGTTTAATTGCGGCATCTATTTATATGATAGTTGCTTTTACCACTAAAGATTCTGCATCGTATGTATTGTGGGTTTTAGTGCTTTTTGTAGTGGTGCATTTAATTGATAACAGTTATATCATCCCCAAGCTGGTAGCCTCTAAAGTAAAAATAAATGCTTTTGTGGCTATTACGGCTATACTTGCCGGAGGTGCCTTATGGGGTGTGCCGGGTATGTTTCTGGCCATTCCGTTAACGGGTGTTGTTAAACTTATTTTTGATAGGATTGAACCACTAAAACCATGGGGCTACTTTCTTAGCGACAGTACCCCGCCCGTGCTTAATTTAAAAACAAAAGCTGCAGCCAAAAAATAAAGCTACCTGCAACTTATGTAATATATACACAGTATCGTGTAACAATATTCCAGCTATGTACACGCACCTTTGTATCGCGAAAATCCTTTCGCACCTAAAATATAAACATGAAAAAAACCTTAGTTAAACTACTATTCTCCGGAATAGTTTTATTCAGTGTATCTTCAGCATCGGCACAGATATATGTAGATGTACGTCCTGTAGCACCCATCATTGTAAGAACCCCCCAACCCAGCCCTGCGCATGTATGGATTGATGAAGAGTGGGAACCAAATGGCAGTGCTTACCGATATGGTGGCGGACGTTGGGAAACTCCACCACATTATGGTTATACATATAGACAAGGCTATTGGAAACGACACGACAGAGGTCATGAAGAATGGGTGCATGGTGGCTGGAGAAAATAACAACTAAACTAACAAAAACAAAAAAGCCCCTCTTTGCAGAGAAGGCTTTTAAGCAATGGCTTACTTAACTTAAGCTGTAGGCAAATCACCTGCGGTGCTATGTGTGCCACCGCCGCCACCAAGGTTTTTACCACCTGCACCTACTTTCAGCATTATCCAGTTACACCAGTTGTAGGTTTTTTTCTTGCCGTTTACTTTGCGCATTCTAAAGTACCAAACATCGCCTGTGTTAAGCCCTGTTACCTGTGTTTGTGCGGTAGTAGTTGCCGGAAGATTGATGATGGTAACCATATCTTTTGACATTTCCCACTCGTGCGGACCTGTGCCATCAGATGTTAGGGCTACTGTACCAAGCACTTCGGTATTAAAAGCCCCATTTTGTTTCTTTTGTTTACCACTTCCGGTTCTTACAAAAAAACCTACGCTTCCTATAATGGCTTCTGCAATGGTTTCATTTGCATTTGCCTTGCTCTGCACCATAGCCAATATAAGTTGCATATCTGCTTTTAGGGTAGTCCACGCCGCATTGCGCAAACCAACAGCACCTGCTACGTGGTTTTTTACGTTTGTAACCTGATTTATATAGGCAGTAACATCTAACCCAAATTGTGCCTGTGTTAAAGTTCCTGCTATCCATCCTGTAGGGAAATACGTGTTATTAGTTAGTTTAGTAACTGTTTGTTGTAACCGTATTATTCTGTCGCCAATTTTAGTCGGCATTTTTATTACTGCTATCAGCAGCTTTATTATTGTGTTCATTTTTATTAAAAATTAATTATGATTTTATTTTTTTGTGCGGTTCAACTGTATCTAAGTAGAAAGAGCCGCTAAGGAAATACTTATAAGAGTGCTTCAAGCTGTAGAAGGAAACTTATGTTGTGGGTTTTTGGGGTGCCCGCCACGTTGGTTAATACGCTTATGCCTTACAGGGTAATGTGCGTAACCGGACTTAGTTTTATAATCATGCGCTCTAAATTTTATGGGTTTATATCGCTGTTATACTATACACAAAAATCGTGCCACAAATTTTAAACTGGTTTAATTAGTTGCTATTTGCTAAGAAACAGTTGCTAATTTCAAATTAACTGTTGCTAATTGAGAAGAAACAGTTGCTAATTTCAAATTAACAGCTGCTAATTGAGAAGAAACAGTTGTTAATTGCAAATTAACTGTTGTTAATTGAGAAGAAACAGTTGCTAATTGCAAATTAACTGCTGCTAATTGAGAAGAAACTGCTGCTAATTGCAAATTAACTGTTGCTAATTGAGAAGAAACAGTTACTAATTACAAATTTGCTGCTGCTAATTGAGAAGAAACTGCTGATACTTGATAAATAGCAACTGTTTGTGTGGGAATGGGAAGCGGGTTTATTATAAATTATACTCACTTATTGGAATAATAAGTGGTTCACCACCTTCTAAAGAGAATGTAATTGGAAAAGAAAACGGTTTTCCGACATTCAACCTGAATTTAATTTGCTTTTCCCCTTGAATATCATAGAAAATACTATGATGATGGTTCAATGGTTTTCCTTCACCATCGTTATATACAGCTTGTCTCCAGTTTCTTTGATTTAATGCTGCAATAATGGTATTATTTATAGTTGCAAAACCTAAGCTTCTTTGATTTTCATCAGAGTTATTGGCTCCTAAAACAAAATTGTTATAACCTCTCGATATTTTATCACTCTCATTAATAAATCTTTCTGGTGAACTTTCATATTGAGGAACAAAAACCAAATCTGTTCTTTCATTTTTATTTTCAATAATGAAATCATAACAGACATATACTGAAAAAGAAATAGAATAACCTTCAATTTCAACTCTTGTTTGTCTCTGCACTTCATTTGGAAAATCTATTATTCTTCCTGAACTATATAATTTTTCATCATCTGTAATTCGTTTTTTATATACTTTAATTATTTCTTGATTTGGTAAAAAAATTGGACAATACGCATAGAAATTATTTTCTATCGGTTCTAAACCACTACCACCAATTATAATACAATTGTTAGCATTAGCAAAGTTTTGAAAAGGAGTAATTAATTCTTCAGAAAAAGTATACTCAGGGAACATTAGGAATCGGCAACCAATTGAATTATTAAGAATAGACTCTATTTTCAGCATTCTCTCAGTAGAAATTTCAATACTGAAATTATTCAAATTCAAAAATGAAGTTAATGAACAGATAGATACTTCAATCAAATAATCTTGGGGGGCTTGATAAACTAACTTGCTCATATTACTTAATTTTAACATCAAGTTTAATTTCACGCGCATAATATCCTACAGTTTTATCAACTATTTTCCCATTAAGTTTGATTGTGAATGATGCAAAGCTTATCTGTCCAATCTTATCAGGCAATATTTCTATAACTTGATATTTTGCTTTACTAAAAATAATTGGTTCTGTCTTTTCATAGATAATATCCTGTTTTAAATCTTTAATCAAAGATTCTAATTCAATTTTCACCCCTGGTGTATAAAAAATCCCTAATTGATTATATTCTAGAACTAAGAATATTGATTCCTTTTCTTGTTCACGTTTAATCTTATTTTCTACAATCTTCACATAAGGTAGAGGAAAAATAATAATGAACTTTTCCTTTAAGGAATAATCATAATCATAATGAATGCCATATTCATTTAATATATCCAAGGATAGATTAGTCTCGTTGTTTTCACTCTTCTGTTGCCTGCTATTTTTCCTGTCTAATACAAGCACATAGCTAGGCCATTTTGAATTTGAGTCAAGACTATATAATGGATTGTCATTTATTGTAAGTAAGTCATTCGAAAATCTGCCTTTTAAAATTCTACGAGGACCAATTATATCTGAAATTATTTCATAAATATCTCCCGAATACTTTATTTCTCTTTTATAAAGACCTAAATGTATTACTTGTTTTATTTCTGTAATTATTACTTTCTTCTCGTTATACTCAATTTGTTCAACCTTCTTTATCTTTTTGGTTGATTTTACATATCCATATTCAAATATTAATTTAGTTGGGTAGTAAAATATTTTGCCATCATATTTAACCGAAATCCTAGAAACAGTCAAAAAAGAATAGGTACCTGATTTTCTATCAAAATTTAATCTCACAAATTCTTTCCAATTATCAATATCAATAAATGGTTCAATAAGGTTTTTGAGTTTATTCATTTAATTTTTTATTCTATTAATTATATTAACAAAACTATACAAAAAGTTATATCTTCTTCATACAAAAACCTAAAAACAGTTAATATATAATCCTAAAATGGTTGCGTTAGGGATTGCAACGGAAATCCTTTTGTTGTAATCAACAAAAGATTGAAGTGAAAAGCCCGCCGCTTGTAAACAAGCGGAACGCCCCATAAAATATGTGAATGATGTAAGTTGTTACAACAAGTATGTAACATTTACGGTTACTTAACACCACACCTTTGCACCACGGAAATTCTTCCGCACTAAAAACAAACTCAATGAAACATCTGATAAAAAAATCAACACTCTTTATACTTATTGTAGTTGCCACACTCTTTGCAAAAACCAATGCAGTAGCACAGGTATCGGTGCAAATAGCTATAGCACCACCTATGATGCCTGTATACGAACAACCTGCCTGCCCTGTAGATGGTTATATATGGACACCGGGTTATTGGGCTTATGGCGATGGTGGATATTATTGGGTAGAGGGTGTGTGGCTTTATCCGGCACAGCCTAACTTTTTATGGACACCCGGTTACTGGGGTTATGCAGGTGGTTATTATGGCTGGAATGTTGGCTATTGGGGTCCGCATATTGGCTACTATGGTGGCGTGTGCTACGGACATGGATATGATGGCGAAGGTTATTCGGGTGGAAGATGGGAAGGCGGTTCTTTTAGATATAACAGAGAAGTGAGTAATGTAAATGTGAATGTGGTGCGTAATACCTATGCCGATAAATCGGAAATACGCAGCAATTCTGGAAACCGTTCAAGTTTTAATGGGGAGGGTGGTATAACTGCAAAGCCAACTGAGAATGAGCGCGTGGCCATGAATGAAAGTCATGTTGCACCAAATTCGGTACAAGTAGCGCATGAGCAGAATGCCGGTAAAAACAATCATTCATCTGCCCCTATAAAAAATACTGCAGCAAATAAACAAACAAGGGCTGTAAACACAACACCAACCAAAACAAACGTTGCACCCAGACAACAAAACAATGTACCCCAACAAAACAAACAGGTTAGTCAACAACGTAATGCACCTGCACAACAAAACAATCAGCCTGTGCAGCAGCATAATGAAGTGGCACAACAACATAGCGAATCTAAACAACAAAGCGCTCCTCAACAACAACACAGTGCACCACAGCAGCAACATAGTCAGGCACCACATGGTGGTGGAGGTGGTCGTAAGAAATAAGTAATAGCTACATAATTAAGCAGTCCTTCCGCTAATGCGGGAGGGCTTTTTTAGTATAATATGTGATTGATGTAACTTGTTTACAGACTTGTGTAACACAAAATGTCATAGAGCAAATCACCTTTGTGGCGTAGCAATGAAGCTGCAAACTAAAATTAAAATTATGTATTACGATGGTTATCATTTTGGAGGAATGCACTTAATGTGGTGGTTTATTTGGGGCGTTATGCTTTTCTGGATATTTGCTACACCTTTTTATGTTCCGGGTCAGCAAAAGAAAAAAGGTTCTGCACTTGATATTTTAAACAGGCGTTTGGCTTCGGGTGAAATTAAGAATGAAGAATACACCGAGAAGAAGAAATTAATGGAGGCATCTTTAACTAAGTAAACAGCACTAATTAAAAATAAACCAATAGAATGAGTAAGCCATTAAAATATATATGCAGGAAACACTTACTCATTCTAATGAGTTTAATTATAAGCATCAGCGTTTATACACAAAACTCAAAAGGCTATTACACATTAGGAAACACTAAATACTTGGCAGGAAATTACAAAGGTTGCGTACAGGATAATACCAAAGCCATAGCGTTAGACTCTACAAATGCCAATGCTTATTTTAGCAGAGCAGAGGCTAAAAACCAATTGTTGGATTATGAGGCTGCCCTATTAGATTATAGTAAGGCAATAGCCTTGAATCCTACCTATGCCAAAGCATATCTTAGAAGAGGAAATACCAAAACCATTGCCGGAAATTTTAAAGAGGCTATTCTTGATTATAACAAAGCTATTTACTTAAGCCCTAAAGATGCAAGCGCGTATTTCGACAGAGGAGATGCCGAGGCTAAAGTAGAAGATTATAAAATGGCTATACTTGATTATACTAAAGTAATTGAATTAACCCCAAAAGATGCTACAGCTTATTTAAACAGAGGGCTTTGTAAAGAAAAAACAAACGATGCAAAAGGTACTTGTGCCGATTGGCTAAAAGCAAAACAGCTAGGAAGCATGGATGCTAATAATTTACTAAATCAATTTTGTAAGGGGTAATAAGCCTTTAGGTTTTTAATTATGATAGAAAAACTAATTCCTATTACACAACATTCCGAAGAAACACTAAGCAGGTCGGTTGTAAAAACTATCAGCTACCGGGTGGTTATACTAATTCTGGATTTTGTTTCCATTTATTTATTTACCGGACAGGTAAAAGTAGCTGTTGGCTTTATGCTGGTAAGCAATATATATACCACCATTGGTTATTTTATTCACGAGAGAATTTGGGGTAAAATAAAATGGGGAAAACTAATTTATAAGAACGCAAATGTCAACTGATTTAAAAACAGCAAGCGCAAAGCCTTTAGAAAAGGTAATAGAGCATATTGAAAACAGGTATATAAAAAACATAAAAAGCTTTTTTGAAGAAGTTACGCTGTTAACTAGATTAATTCTCCGTTTCTTTAAAACAGCTGTTAAACCTCCGTTTGAGTTTGCCGAGCTTATCAAGCAAGCTTATTTAATAGGTTACAAATCATTCCCCTTAGTGGCTATTACGGGGTTCATTATGGGGCTTGTATTAACCATACAATCGCGCCCAACGCTTGCTGATTTTGGAGCAGAGTCGTGGTTACCTGCTATGGTAGCTGTTTCTATTATTCGTGAAATAGGACCCGTAATTACTGCCTTGATATTTGCCGGGAAAGTAGGCTCTGGCATTGGGGCAGAATTAGCCTCTATGAAAGTGACTGAACAGATTGATGCTATGGAAGTTTCGGGAATGAACCCTTTCAAATATTTAGTGGTTACACGCATTGCAGCAGCCACATTTATGTTGCCCATATTAGTAATAGCTGCAGATGCTATTTCATTGTACGGTGCTTATATCGGAGTGAATCTAAAAGGAGATGTAAGTTTTCATTTGTTCTTTTTACAGGTCTTTGGAAAATTAACTTTCTCTGATGTTTTTCCAGCCTTTATTAAAACCATCTTCTTTGGTTTTGCAGTAGGTTCCATAGGTTGCTACAAAGGGTATAATGCCAGCAAAGGAACCGAAGGGGTTGGAGAAGCTGCCAATGCAGCTGTTGTGTTTGCCTCATTAGCTGTATTTGTTTTGGATATGATTGCCGTTCAACTAACCAGTTTATTTGATTCCTAATGGAAACAACCATTGTTGAAATTGAACACTTAAACAAATCGTTTGGCAATAACCATGTGCTTAGAGATATTAATTTAAAAATTGAGAAAGGAGAGAACCTAGTTGTATTTGGGAAATCAGGTAGCGGTAAATCGGTTCTTATAAAATGTTTGGTTGATTTAATAGAGCCTGATGAGGGTAAGGTTGTTTTATTTGGCAAAACCATGTCTGATTTAAACGATGATGAACTGAACGCATTAAGAAAAAAAGTTGGGTTTCTATTCCAGAGTGCTGCTCTATACGATTCTATGACGGTGCGAGAAAACCTTGAATTCCCGCTTCGTGATTTAAAAACTAAAGCAAAAGAAGAAATCGAGGCGCTAGTTTTTGAAGTATTAAAAAGTGTGGGGTTGGAAGATGCCATTGATAAAATGCCGTCTGAACTTTCGGGAGGGATGAGAAAACGGGTTGGTTTAGCGCGCACATTGATATTAAAACCGGAACTCATCTTGTATGATGAACCCACCACAGGCTTAGACCCTATCACGTCAAAAGAAATCAGTAAACTTATTTTAGATGTGCAAAGCAAATACCATACAGCCAGTATTATCATTACACATGATGTAGAATGTGCCCGTATTACATCAAACAGAATGATCATCATTAAAGATGGAATATGTTATGCTGAAGGAACTTTTAAAGAATTATCAGAATCAAAAGATGAATGGGTGCGCTCATTCTTTAAATAGAATTAAAAAATAAACGCATGGAAAAGAAAGCAGGCAGTAAAATAAAACTCGGATTATTTGTTTCTATTAGTATTGCCTTATTTATTACGGGAATTTACTTTATAGGACAGAGACAACAATTATTTGGAAGTACCTTTAAAGTAAGCGGAATATTTAAAGATATAGGCGGGCTTGAAGTGGGGAATAACGTAAGGTTTTCAGGTATCAACGTGGGTGTTGTTCAAAATATTGAACAAATTACAGATTCGACAGTAATAGTGGATATGGAAATTAATGAACATACTAGAAAGTTTATTAAAATAAATGCGAAAGCCATTATTGGTTCTGACGGGTTGATGGGAAATAAAATTGTGCTAATCATCCCCGGAACTATGGGTAAGAAAGAACTATCAAATAATGATGTGATTCAAACAGCACAAGCAATCAGCATGGATGATATTATGCTGAAAATAAAAGTAACTGCCGATAATGCTGCCATGATAACCGGAGATATTGCTGCCGTTATGCAAAACATTCGCGCCGGAAGGGGAACCATAGGAAAATTATTAATGGATAGCACCATGGCAGGCAACGTAAATGAAGCCATGGTTAATATTAAGCAAGGTGCGGGTGGCTTTAATCAAAACATGAATGCAGCAAGCCATAGTTTTTTATTCAGAGGATTCTTTAAGAAAAAGAAGAAGGACGTAAAGGCTAAGTAAGTAGAATGTGGTAATCATGTAACTTTTACCTGTTGTTTTATAACAACTAAAGAGCTTCGGAATCTCACCTTTGTAGTGCGAAAAAAATTCGCCCCTAAT
This sequence comes from Candidatus Saccharimonadota bacterium, assembly GCA_903970545.1. Taxonomy (GTDB): domain Bacteria; phylum Bacteroidota; class Bacteroidia; order B-17B0; family Aurantibacillaceae; genus PALSA-968. Next base: position 9,106 of record CAJCJB010000286.1, read on the forward strand.
AAATTAGTATGAAACCGAAAACCATTTTAACCATAGCCCTTCTTATAGCCGTTTCTTTTGCTTGTCCTGCGCAAAAAACGTATAAACAAATAGTAGATACTTCAGAACAGGTAAAAACCTTTTCGGGTGAATTAACAGGTTGGGCAGTTAACAGCAATTATGTATTTGAAGGCTTTTACCTGCAAGTAGCCTGCACAAAATACCTAGTCATGTTTTCGCCAAACATGGGTAAAAAACTCAGAAGAAAATTGAAAGTAAACACCATCCTATCTATAACCGGTGCTGAAGTAACACTTGCTTCGGGCGAAAAGGTAATAAGATTAGTAAGTTTTAAAGATGAGGATGGAAATACGCATAATACTCCGACTGCTGCTATAACAAAAGAAAAAGCGGGTAGAGTTATGAAAGGCAAGAGCCAAATAAACGAACTGCAAAAAAACAATCAAGGAAAAGACGAAGGCTTTGTACTGGATAATCAAATCATACTTCGTATGCCTTTGGAAAATCTTGAAAAGATGAAAAAGATTGCCTTAGTAGGCATCAAGGTTTCTTATATCGGTGAGAAACAAAAATTGTCATACGGCGAAGTTGTCTCTATGGATTATACCGTTATTTATTGCAACACCATGACCATTAACGGCAAAGAATATCTTACGAGATAGTTTATGTATAAGAGGCTTAAGTATACCTTTATTTTAAGTAAAACATGTGATATATGTAAGATCTTCTATTAAGAATGTAACGCTTTAGATCGTCTCTAACCTCACCTTTGTACATCAATTATTCGTAATCTTTTAAAAAAACAATATGCAAACACAAGGACTAAATTTATTCATTGTTGACGACAACAAGATAATGGTAGAAACAATGAAACAATACCTTCAAAGCAGGTTTGGACGCGATATAAATATATCAACCTTTAATAATGGAGAAAGCTGTTTGGCAAAAGTTGATAAAGACACCAATATTGTAATCTTAGATTATCATATGGAAGGTAAGAATGGTTTAGAGGTTTTAAAATCAATCAAAACCATTAATCCCAATACCGAAGTTATTATGTTATCAAGCAACGAAAATATGGCTTTGGCTGTAGAAACATTCAGGGCTGGTGCTACAGATTATGTAATAAAAGGAGCTAACTCATGGGCAAAGATTAGTAAATTGATTAACCATATTGTAACAGCACCTATAAGACTTTTGGTTGATGAGTTTGGTGTATCAAAATTCATGGCTATTTTCCTTCTTACATTTGTTATAATGGGCATTGTAGTGTTTTCTGCTTTGCGCATAATGAAATAAGTATCTATTCTAAATAAAAGCGTTAATAATATAACTTATTCCTGAAGTTATGTAATTACATAAGGTATTAAAGCAGTCATCTTTGTATCCTCGTGAAAACTCATTCACGAACTAAATTTAAAAAAAATGAAACCCAATATTGGTATTAGTGAAAAGCAATTAGAACACACCTCGTCTGTTCTGTCAACTGTTTTGTCAAACGAAATGACATTGTACGTTAAAACAAGAAAATCGCACTGGAATGTAACCGGAGAAAGTTTTATGGAACTCCATAAATTATTTGAAGGTCAGTACAAACAACTGGAAGAAGCTATTGATGAAGTGGCTGAACGAATTGGAAAACTGGGTCAGAAAACAATTGGCACTATGCATGAGTTTTCTAAACTCACTACTATTAAAGAAAGCCCCGGAGTATATGCTTCATCAAAAGACATGATTAAGGAATTACTTAAAGACCATGAAACCATTATTGTTCAATTACGTAAAGATATTGAGCATTGCACCGAAAAAACTAAAGATGCCGGCACAGCTGATTTTCTAACCGGACTAATGGAACAACATGAAACAACTGCCTGGGTGCTTAGAAGATATTTAAACTAATATTTAAACAATTATAAATAACCATCATGGATAAAGTAAACGAATATGCATTAGTTACTGCTTCAAGCGAAACAGAATTTAATAAAGCAGTTAATGCCAAGATAAAAGATGGTTGGATGCTTCATTGCGGCGTTTCGGTTGTAAAAAACAAATTAGAAGATGGAAACCAAACAACTCCTTCATTCTTGTTTAGTCAGGTTATGGTTAAATAATATCATACAGGCAAGCGAACTTTTATGTGGCATGTGATAAATCACTTCTATTATTAATAGAAGTGATTTATAATTTTCCCAACAACAATCACAATAAACACACCTAGGCAAAGTATAAACCCGGTGTTGTATTTAAACGCTCTATTAAAAACCTCAGGTATAGAATAATCCTGTTTATTTTTTATGCTTTCTCTTTTACAAATGTTTTCAGCCAAACAATAGCAGCTTCATTGTCAGGAAAAACTTTGGTTTGAATAGAAGGCTTGTTATGATCAACATAAAAGTCAACCAAAAGTTTATGTGCAAAAGAGTGGTAAGCTATCCCATCTGCCAGTGTATAAATATTTGCTTCCGTACCTGTAGAAAATATCCTTACTTCCTTATCAATGGTAGCAAACTCTCCGCAATCTATAAGTACCGGATATTTTTGTTTGTTACCCAATGTGCCCATAGCTTCAACTATTTTTATGGCATCGTTCAAATGCATTTCTCGGCCTTCTTTTATATGTATGTGCATAATGCCATCTGCCCTTAATTCAACGCGCGCTGTTTCTAATTCTACGGTTCCCATTTTGTTTTTCTTTTTTAATTTAATGATTACAAATACTAAGTAGCAAAGGTGAATACATCCAATAAGTAAAGTCTTACATATTTATTATATAAGCTTACATATATTACATATTCTCATGTGTTACTGAAATAGTGTGAATGATGTAACTTAATGAAAGAGTTATGTAATATATAAGGACTTAAAACCCGGCACCTTTGCGGAGTTGCGAAAATGTATTTGTAACACTAACCAAAAAAGCATAAAATGAAAACAATAAATAAAATATTTCTATCAATAGCCCTAAGCGGGTTCATATTATCAGGTTCTGCAATTGCGCAAGACTCCATTGTAAAAACACCTAAACAACAGGCAAAAGAAGCCAAGCAACTAAAGAAGGAAGATAAAGCTACTGCACAAAAAGGTCAGGATTTAAAAGATGCGCAACAAAACGCAGCTAAAAAAGAGCAAGGAGTTAGTGATGCGAAAAATAATGTAGATAAAAAAGCCAATAATCTTAGAAACGCCCAAAACAATGTGGATGCCAAACAAGATAAAGCGAATAAGGCACAATATAAATCAAATCAAAAAGAGGAAGAACTAAGCAAAGCTAATAGAAACGTAGATAAGAAAACCGATGAAAAGGCAGCAGCTGATAGAAAAGTAGATGAGAAGAAAGAAGCCGTAGAAAAGGATAAACAAAAAAGAGATGCAGAAAAAGCAGCACCTAAAAACTAAGCTGATATTTTATCATTTACTCTCTCTAAATAAAAACATTACACAATGAATACCATTAGTAATTCATCAATAAAACCCTTTATGAAAACACTTAATTTATTTCTCCTTGCATGCTTGTTAGGCATAAGTAGTCTCCATGCCCAAAACAACATGAGTGAGGAGAAAGAATTTAATAATGCCGAAAACATATTTGCTAAAGTATATCACGACGGAAAAAATGAATCGCTTACCTATTCTAAAGAAGGGTACGTGGCGGCTCTTTCCATATTCCTTGACCTTTACAGGAAAGACACAACAAATATGAACCTTGCTTTTAAAGTGGGTGTATGTTACTTAAGTTCCAGAAAAGAAAGGATAGAAGCCATCACTTATTTCAAAAAGGCATCCCGAGCTGCTTCGAATAATTACAACGAAAGCTCTTATAAAGAAAAGAATGCTCCGCTTATAACCTATAAATACTTAGGTGATGCTTATCATTTGAATTATCAGTTTGATAAAGCTATAGAAGCCTACGAAAAGTTTATGGCTATGATGGCTGAAAATAAAAATACAGATAAAACATTGCTTGAAGAAGTTAGACGCCGTATAGAAATGTGTAAAACCGGAAAGCGTTTGGTAGCTAACCCTGTTAAGATTAACATACAAAACCTTGGAGGCAATGTAAACTCAGCTTATGCAGATTACTCACCTGTTTTATCAGCAGACCAGAAGAATCTATACTTTACTTCCCGTCGCCCGGGTGGCGTAGGTGGGCAAAAAGATGATGAAGGCAACTTTATGGAAAACATTTATACAGCTAAAAAAACAGATAAAGGTTGGTCTGTTGCGCAAAATATAGGTGCTCCGGTTAATACCGATGCAAACGAAGCAAGTGTAGGTATATCTCCGGATGGGCAAACTATTTTAGTTTATAGAGATGATAATGGAGATGGAAATATATACAGCACTACATTAAACGGAGACAAATGGACTACGCCCGAAAAATTAAATAATAATATTAATACGAAGTACTGGGAACCCAGCGCATTCTTTTCGGCAGATGGAAACACACTTTATTTTACCAGTGACAGACCCGGAGGATATGGCGCAAGAGATTTATACACCAGCAAAAGAACACCCGGTGGTGATTGGGAAAAAGCCGTAAACATGGGTCCCTCTATAAATACACCGTATGATGAAGATGCTCCTTTTATTCATGCAGATGGAGTTACGCTATCTTTCAGTTCTAACGCACATAACACCATGGGTGGCTTTGATATATTTACCAGTATGCTGTCTAAAGATTCTGTTTGGTCAGAGCCTATGAATGTGGGTTATCCTATCAACACCACCGATGATGATATTTTTTATGTGATTAGCCCTAATGGTTTGATAGCTTATTTTTCTTCTTTCCGCGAAGGAGGCTTTGGAGAAAAAGATAATTACATGGCTACTTTCCTCGAGAAAAAAGAAACTCCACTTACTATGGTAAAAGGTACTGTAATAGATGAATTGGGCATACCTGCACAAAATGTAATTATAACTGTAACCGATAATGAAACAGAACAGGTTGTAGGGGTTTATCATGCTAACAGCAAAACAGGTGAATTTCTTTTTATACTTCCGCCAGGCAAAAATTACAACATTACCTATCAGGCAGATAACCATTTGTTCTACTCTGAAAACATGGAGATACCAAAAGAATCAAAATACTTCGAGATAAATAAAGAAGTAAAACTGCCCCCTATTGTAGTGGGTTCAAAAATTATACTCAACAATATTTTCTTTGATTTTGATAAAGCAACCTTGCGACCACTTTCTAATGTAGAAATAAAAAACTTAGTAAACATTATGAAAGCCAACCCAACTATGCATGTAGAAATTTCAGGACATACTGATAGTAAAGGCAGTGCTGCTTATAATCAGAAATTATCCGAAGAACGCGCACAATCGGTTGTAACTCGTTTAATAGAAAGTGGTATAGATGCCAAACGTATGACAGCTAAGGGATATGGAAAAACTGTACCCATAGCACCCAATAAGTATGCAGATGGCAGTGATGACCCCGAAGGAAGACAATTAAACAGAAGGGTAGAGTTTAAAATCACAGAGATTAATTAGTGCATGTGTGAATGTTGTAAGTATAGTTGAGAATTGTGTAATACTTATCTTTTAAAGTGTATTCATTTTTGCAACATACTTTATGTACATGGAAGATACACTTAAAACAGTACCGGAAATAAAACCACCTGACGAGCAAATTACTCCGGAGGAGACAATTAAATTACTTGAAGAACGCATAAAACTTTTAAATGAAGTATTGGCGCAAGAATCCTATAAATAGATATAAACATGTTAACTAAAACAAAATACCATCCTGTTATCGAAGAATTAATCAGGATGATAAAAGCAAATAACTGGCAAGACAGTTTTGAAAAAGCTATTAAAAAAGCGAATAGCTCAAATGCTCCACTTTTAAAAGAGATTAAAGACCTTGACAGTTACCTGAATTGGATAAATGAATTCCTGTACTGGGTTCCTTCAGAAACATCTACAGGTATGAGTGTGAATGATCATCTCTGTGCCTTTTATTTTATTGCAGATCAGGAAACCATTTTGGCATTACAGAACAAAGTAGTTCCACACAACAAAGCACTGCCCCTTACTCCTTTTTCCAAATGGTTAGTAGATTATGCCAATGCGCTTGGAGAATTTCATGATACACCTGAGTCATTAACGAAAGAATCTGAGCAATCATTTTATGATTCGCCCTATTATAATATGAATGAATATACCCGTCCGCATGGAGGATGGAAAACGTTTAACCAAATTTTTGCCAGACACTTTAAACCCGGTTATCGTCCCATAGCAGCCGTATCAGATAATTCAATCATTGTAATGCCCGCAGATTCTACCTTTAAAGGGCAATGGGAAATAAGAAAAGATTCTAACGTAACGGTTAAAAACCTGAATTGGAAAATAAGTGAGTTGCTTGAAGGAAGCCCGTATAAAGACCGTTTTGAAAACGGAATGTTTATGCACTCGTATCTTAGCCCGACAGATTATCATCGTCAGCATGCACCGATTGGTGGAAAGGTTTTAGAAGCCCGTGTTATTCAAGGGCAAGTATATCAAGAGGTAGAAGCAGTAAAAGGAAATTCGGAAACACATTCTTTAAAACTTAAACGGGTTTACGATTCCTCTGATTTGGCTGGATACCAGTTTGCACAAACAAGAGGGCTAATTGTATTAGATACTCCAATAGGATTGGTAGCAGTTTTACCCATTGGTATGAGTCAGGTATCTTCTGTCATTATTACTGCTGAAGTGGGTGTTACGCTTCGAAAAGGAGAAGAGTTGTCTTACTTTCAATTCGGTGGTTCCGATATTATTTTGGTGTTCGAATCGGCAAGCAATGTTAGTTTAATTGCACAACCTATGGTACATTATAAGATGGGAACTAAAATTGGACAGGCCTATCCGGTTGTATAAATTGTTTTGAATGAATAATGCCCAAAAAGAAAATTAAAGAGTGGCTGAAGAGATATTTACCTGCTGAAATTATTGGTACAGTAACCGCTGTTGCTGCTTCATGTATAACACATCTTTTTTCTGAGAATTTAATTTTTATTGCTTATGCAGGCTCTTTAGGAGAAGGTATCGGGTTCTATTCAACTGTTTTTATTCAACACATTGTACTTCTTTCTAAAGGACGCAGAAGAGAAAATAAAACAGTTTCTTTTTCCGACCTCAGTATAATTACAGGACATGTTATATTAGAATTTGGTCCGGCGGGGTTAATTGACGGGCTGTTATTACGTCCGTTTTTTTTATACCTGTTTCCCATCCTCCTGCAAAACTTTACACTTGGCATTTTAGTTGGTAAGATTGCAGGCGATGTTACCTTCTATATTTTAGTAATACTCAGTTATGAAATACATAAGCGAAACAGAAAACATAAATTCCATGAATAAAATAATTCCTAAGGGAAAATTACTCATCGTTGGCGGACACGAAGACAAAGGCGAGGTAATCGGAGAAAACCTTACTATTCACAGAAAGAAGAAATCAAAATCTCACTTTGAAATTTTAGGTGCGCTTATATCTAAGATTGAAAGAGCCCATCATGTTATTGAAATTATTGCTTCTGCTTCTTCTATTCCGGTAGAGATGGAGAAACTTTATATACGCTCATTTAAACGAGAGGGCTTTACACAGGTTGGGATTATACGGGTAGAAAATAAAAAAGATGCAAAGAATCCTCTTTCCATAAAACGTGTTCAGGGTGCACATGCTGTTTTCTTTACAGGCGGGTTAATAGAGTCTGCTCTTTATAAAGGGCGCATTAAAATGGCCAAAGGCTTTAATTTAATAAAGGACATTATAGTAGATACACACTTTATTAAGCGTGGCCGCTTTGCCCGGTTAGCACATGCCGTTACCCTAAACCCTTCCTGCTTAGGAATTGGTTTGGAAGAAAACACAGCCTTGATTATTTCAGATGGAAACAAAGCAGCTTGTATGGGTTCGGGTATGGTTGTTCTAATTGATGGAAGCAAAATAGGCAAGACTAATATTCATAAGGTTAATACTACTACGCCTATTGTGGTAGAGAATTTAAAGGTTAGCATTATTGCCGAGGGCAGTTGCTATTTATTAAAAGAAAGAAAGTTTATACCTTAATGTTTTTAGGCGTTCCGGCGGCTTGAAAATAAGCGCGCCGTCGGGCTTTCCGTTGCAAGCTTTGCGCCGCGAAAAGCGGCGCAAAGGCTTTCCACTACAATCCCATAACGCAAATAATACATAACTTTAAAAATAATCTTGGAATTTCGTATGTTTAATACTTACGTTCCATACTTCAATCATTTTACAGAGATATACAAATAATGGAATAAGACACCTTTCC
>CAJCJB010000287.1 GCA_903970545.1 Candidatus Saccharimonadota bacterium
TACACGCCGTTACTTTAAATGGATTCTTGGTTAAACTGATTTTATTCGTGTTTGCTCTTCAAATTAGCAAACTCACTAACTAGCAACTTAAATTAAATATCATAACCGGACAATTTTTTTAAGTTTTTAATTTGAGTAATATTTTCGGCAGACTCTACTTGAACAATAGATGAGGTTATATCATCCTTAAGACTTTTGTTTCATAATTTTTTTACTTCTTTAAGAAAAGATTTTTTAAAATCAACTTTCATTTCCCTAAAGCTTTCATTACTTCATTGCGACTGACACTTGAAGTTTTCATACCTGCTTCAATTTTTTGGGCAAGTTTCCAATCTTCAACTTCAGAATGAGTAAGTGCTTTAGCAGACATCCCAAGTTTCTTGGCAAGACTAATAAGAAAAGTTATATCTGACTTTTTATCTACGTTAATTAAGACAGTTTCCATGACAATAAAATTTGACTCAAATCTACGTAATTTAGACCAAAGGACAAAGGTTTGAAGTGCAAAGCCTACTTCGGCAAGCTCAGTATAAACTGGAACTCCCAAATAATTCTATATTTGCCCTCTTTAATGAACCTTAAAACACTATTTAGAAAAAAATCGGCTACCGAAATTCTGTTGCATGGTGATGCGTCTGCCGAGCACCATAGCATGAACAAAGTGCTGCGTGTAAAAGACCTTACCTTTTTTGGTATTGCGGCCATTATTGGCGGGGGTACGTTTAGCGCCATTGGTAATGCTTGTTATTCGGGCGGCCCGGCTGTAATCTTTCTGTATATTATTTGTGCCGTTGCCTGTGGGTTTACCGCCATGTGTTATGCCGAGTTTGCCTCGCGTGTGCCTGTTTCGGGGAGTGCTTATACATACGCCTATGTTACTTTCGGAGAGTTGTTTGCCTGGATTATAGGCTGGGCTTTATTGATGGAATATTCTATCGGTAACATTTATATTGCTTTTTCGTGGAGCGGTTATTTTACTAATTTACTGGAAGCTATGGGGGCAAATATTCCTTCGTGGCTTACCATTAATTATAAAGAAGCCCACCGTGCTTTTCTGGATAATAAATTAGCTTCTGAAGGTTACACAGCATGGATGGAAGCCCCGCAAATTAACGGACTGCATATTATTTTTGATTTGCCTGCTGTGCTTATCAATATCCTTATTACCTGGTTGGTTTATATAGGCACCAAAGAATCGCGCAACATTAGTAATGCGATGGTTATTATAAAACTGGCCATTATTGTTTTAATCATTTTGGTAGGTATTTTTTATATTGATATTGATAACTGGCATCCTTTTATGCCCAATGGTTTTGGAGGAGTGATGACAGCGGTATCGGGTGTGTTCTTTGCTTACATAGGTTTTGATGCCGTATCTACCTTAGCCGAAGAATGTGAAAATCCGCAACGCGATTTACCCCGCGGAATGATTTACTCGCTTATTATCTGTACCGTAGTATTTATTATTTTATGTTTGGTACTAACGGGCATGGCTTCTTATACCTTGCTTGGCGTTAGCGACCCGCTTGCCGAGATATTTAAAATCAAAGGCGTTAAGTGGATGTTGTTTATTGTTTCTACGGCGGCGGTAATTGCTATGAGCAGCGTGCTGCTTGTTTTCCAAATGGGACAACCACGTATTTGGATGACCATGAGCAGAGATGGGTTATTGCCTAAACGTTTTGCATCCATTCATCCTAAATATAAAACACCCGGGTTTGCCACTATTGTTACGGGCTTTGTGGTAGGTGTTCCTTTATTCTTTACCGACGAAAAGTTTGTACTCGATTTTACCAGCATAGGCACCTTGTTTGCTTTTGTATTGGTATGTGGTGGAATATTAATGCTGCCGAGAAGAGCTGATGATGAAGTTCAAACCAAAGGAAAATTCAAATTGCCTTATGTGAATGCCAAATGGATAATGCCCATGCTTGTAGTTATTTCTTTTTGTCTTTTGCAATATTTCAATTCAGGTTATATAAACGATATGTTTCAAATAACGGCAGATAACGCGCAAAGAAACATTCCTATGATAGTGTTCTTTATATTATGTGTGCTGCTGGCAGTATTCTCATTTATTAAAAACCTTTCACTTATACCTGTGTTAGGTTTGCTTTCCTGTTGTTATTTACTTACCGGTATGGAAGCCGCCAACTGGAAATGGTTCTCAACATGGCTGGCAATAGGTTTGGTAGTTTATTTTAGTTACGGATACAAAAAGAGTAAGTTAAACTTAAAACAATAAATTCCTCCCTTGTGGGGAGGTTAGGAGGGGTATATGATTGCATTCATTACAGGAGCTACAGCAGGCATTGGCAAAGCAAGCGCAGAGATATTTGCCAAGAACGGATATGATTTGGTGATTACAGGCAGAAGGAAAGAACGTTTGCAAATTCTTGCCGAAGAATTAATAACGGCTTACAAAATTAATGTACACACCCTTTGTTTTGATGTGCGTAGTGCAGGGGAAGTAAAAACTAACATTGCATCTTTGCCCGCACAATTTAAAAACATAGATGTGCTTATAAATAATGCAGGTTTATCTTCCGGATTATCTACTCTTCAGGAAGGGAATACCCAAGATTGGGATGTAATGATAGATACCAACGTAAAAGGACTGCTATACATCACCCGACAAATTGCCGAGGGGATGATTCCCCGAAAAAAAGGACATATCATCAACATGGGTTCTATTGCCGGCAAAGAAGTGTACCCCAACGGCAATGTATATTGCGCCACCAAGTTTGCAGTTGATGCCCTAACTAAGGCAATGCGTATAGAGATGCTGCCACACAATATAAAAGTATCATCCGTAAACCCCGGTATGGTAGAAACCGAGTTTAGCATTGTCCGTTTTCACGGAGATGAAGACAGAGCCAAAAAGGTTTATGAAGGTATACAACCCTTAGTTGCCGAAGATATTGCTGAAACCATTTATTGGATAGCCTCTCGCCCACCTCACGTAAACATTAATGAAGTAGTTATCATGCCCACAGCGCAGGCAAATACTACTACGATGATTAGAAAGTAATTGTGGGGCATCCTGTGGGTTACCACCGCTAGAAATAGGGATAATTTTATTAAATCTTGAAAAACGCACCAGTTCGTTGCGAGAATAACCTTTATAGTTTGGCAGTAATTATTCTAAGACCCCTTATAAATAAGAGAAACCATACTTAATTATGTGAGGGGTTCTAATTATGATTACATAAAATGAAAAAACATTACATATGTAATACTTATATTAAAGTATTGATTTTCATTATATTATAAATAATATTATACATTTGGCTATAACTATTATTTTATGAAACTGACATTAAACCAAAAAATTTTAACCGGATTCATAGCCTGTACAATTATTCTTGCAGCAGTAGCTGTTTTCTCTTTCAGGAACAGTGAAAAATTTATTGATACTACAAAATGGGTAAATCACACACATGAAGTTTTGTACGAGTTTGACCAAGCTTTGCTTGCAAGCATAGATGTTGAAACAGGCACACGTGGTTATGTTATTACAGGAAATGAAAATTTTCTTGAGCCATATCATTGGGGAATAAAAAATTTAGGCGAACATCTTGATAACGTAAAAAGGTTAACAGAAGATAATCCCACCCAACAAAAAAACATAGAAGAATTAGAGAAGGTAGTAAATAGTTCTTTGGCGTATAGAAAGGAAATGGTTGACGCAAGAAAAAAAGATTTTGAAAGCGGCTTTAAACTGGTAGTTAGTGGAAAAGATAAACAACTGCAAGATGAAATAAGAAGAATGGTAGCAAAATGCAAGCGCATAGAACAAGATTTATTAAACGAACGAAGTAAGTCAAGCGAAGAAGATGCAAAAAACTTTAATCTGATATTTATTATACTATTACTGGTTATAGCTATTGTACTGATAAGTGTCTATTTTATTATTAATGCTAACCTACGCGCACTTAAAAAAGCCGAAGAAGAAAGTGCAAATAAAAACTGGCTTTTAACCGGCAGTTTTGAACTGAATGATAAAACAAGAGGAGAAAGAATTGAAACAGAGTTAGCACAGGCTGTTATTGATCAATTATGTACTTATATGAAAGCACAAATTGGTGTAATTTATTTATTTGAAAATGGACAGTTAAGTCTTGCAGGGAGCTATGCCTTTCATTACAGAAAACAAAATGCAAGTAGTATAAAACTTGGAGAAGGTTTAGTTGGTCAAGCAGCTCAAGAGAAAAAGACTATTGTGTTTACAGAAATACCTGATGATTATATTAAGATTAATTCGGGTTTAGGAAATACAAGTCCAAAAAATATCATTATTCTTCCTTTATTACAGGATGGTGTACTAAAAGGAGTGGTAGAAATTGGAGCCAATCGTCAGTTTTCTGAACTGGATATGCAGTTCTTAAATATGGTAAGTGAAAACCTGGCTATTGTATTTAATGCAGCTCAATCACGTACTAAACTGAAAGAGTTATTGGAAGAAACTCAAAGGCAGGCCGAAGAGCTGGAAACACAGCAGGAAGAATTAAAACAATCTAACGAAGAGTTACAAGAGAAAACAGGTTTGTTAGAAAAATCAGAAGCAGAGTTAAAAGCCCAGCAAGAAGAATTACAGCAAACCAATGAAGAGCTGGAAGAAAAAGCCAACTTACTGGAAGAACAAAAGGAAAAGTTAGAAGGTGCTAAAATGGATATTGAAACCAAGGCAAGAGAACTGGAAGTAACCAGTAAGTATAAATCAGAGTTCCTCGCAAACATGTCGCACGAATTACGTACCCCACTTAACAGTATACTTATACTTTCTCAATTACTATCAGATAATAAAAACAAACTACTTGGTGATAAAGAAGTTGAATTTTCTAAAAATATTTACAATTCGGGTACCGACCTGCTTAACCTTATTAATGAAATACTCGACCTTTCAAAAGTAGAATCGGGGAAAATGGAACTGGATATTACAGAAGTTCCTATCAGTGAAATTACAACGGATGTTAATGCTATGTTCTCTGAACTGGCAAAAAGTAAATCAATCGACTTTCATATTGAACCTAGTGTAAAAGAATTAAAATCTGTTACTACCGATAAGCAACGCTTGGAGCAGATATTAAGAAACTTATTATCTAATGCATTTAAATTTACCAGCAAGAATGGAAAAGTAACACTGTCTATATCTGAGTCAAAATCAAACGCTTCCTTCAAGAATAAAAAACTTAACAACGTTCCTTCCATTATTATGTTTGAAGTAAGCGATACAGGTATTGGTATTTCTAACGACAAACAAGGGATTATATTTGAAGCTTTCCAGCAGGCCGATGGTTCTACAAAAAGGAAATATGGAGGAACAGGGCTTGGTCTTTCAATTAGCCGTGAATTAGCCAACGCACTTGGCGGAGAAATACATTTACAAAGCGAAGAAGGAAAAGGAAGTACGTTTACACTTTATTTACCTCTTAGGTTTGACACTTCTATTATGGCTCCTTTAGAAAGAAAGGTGGAAGTAAAAGAAAAGAAAAGGGAGGTTCTATCGGTTGATAACACCAATAAATATGCGCTTACTGAAGATAATGTAAATGATGATCGTAGCAATATAACCGAAAATGATAAAGTAATTCTTATTCTGGAAGATGATATCGAATTTTCAAAGATTATGCTTGATTTTGTAAGAGAGCGTAATTACAAGGGAATTGTAGCTGGGCAGGGAAACATAGGTTTAAGTTATGCCAGACATTATAAACCAGATGCTATTATTCTGGATATGAAATTGCCCGTGATGGATGGCGTAGAAGTATTAAAACACTTGAAAAATGATCCGGATATACGGCACATACCAGTTCAAATCATTTCAGGTTATGATAAAAGGAAAGAAGGAATGGAACTGGGGGCCTTTGATTTTATTCGTAAACCTATAACCCAAGATGATTTAAAAAATACGTTTGACAAGATAGAAGATTTTATAAGTAAAAAACTTAAAAAGTTATTGATTGTTGAAGACAACGAAACACAGAATAAAGCGATACGCGAATTAATTGGAAATGGTGATGTGAAAACCTTTTCTGCTTACTCGGGCAAAGAAGCATATGATATGTTAAGCAACGGTAATTTTGATTGTGTAATTGTTGATTTAGGCCTGCCTGATATGACAGGATTCGATTTACTTGAAAAAATAAAGGCTAATGACAAATTAAAAAAAATACCTATTGTAGTATACACAGGTAAAGATTTGTCAAAAGATGAAAATGTTCGCCTGATGAAGTTTGCCAATACGGTTGTATTAAAAACTGCCGATTCGCAAGAAAGATTATTGGATGAAACCATGTTGTTCCTGCACAGAGTTGAGGCGCGCTTGCCAAGATC
>CAJCJB010000288.1 GCA_903970545.1 Candidatus Saccharimonadota bacterium
GCCAGCCAGGTTGCAAAAGCAAGCATTAAAGGGGGTTCGGCAACGGCTTTACTTTTGCGTATAGCATTCGGGTTAGGGGCACTCTGCAATAAGTTAGTTCTGAAATCAATAGGTATATCCTGCACAGAAGGTATCTTATACGTATCAGGTGAGTGGTTAAGCAGATGCCCCTTGTCGTTCCATTTTACTTCTTCGGTAGTACACCAGCCAACACCTTGTATGTAACCACCTTCAACCTGCCCTATATCAAGTCCTGCATTAATAGAATCTCCCACATCGTGTAAAATATCGGTACGTAAGTTTTTATAAAAGCCTGTTAGTGTATCTACCTGCACTTCGCTAACGCACATACCAAAAGCAAAGTAATTAAAAGGTTTGCCCCAACCTGTAGCTTTATCCCAACCTATATTGGGTGTACGATAAAACCCTGTAGCACTTAAACTTATTTGGTTAAAATGGCAAACAGTCATAGCCTCGCCAAAAGGAATTTTCCTTTCAGGATGCTTGGCATCAAATATCAAATCGTTTGCAATAACAATGTTTTCTTTTTCAGAAAGCTTATCGGGATGTGCTTTGCTAAACTCTTTGGCAAACAATTCTGTTATTCTGTTTTTTAATTTATCAATGGCAACTTTAACAGCCATACCGTTTAAATCAGTACCTGCAGAAGCCGCCGTTGCAGATGTATTTGGAACCTTAGAGGTATTAGTAGCATTTACTTTTATAGTAGACAGGCTAACACCTAATTCGGCAGCAGCTATCTGTGCTATCTTAGTATTTAAACCTTGTCCCATTTCGGTACCACCATGGTTAACTAATATGGTCCCGTCTTTATATATGTTTACCAAAGCACCTGCCTGATTGAGAAAAGAGGTAGTGAATGAGATACCAAATTTTACAGGTGTTAGAGCTAATCCTTTTTTATAGAATTCGTTACTTGCATTAAAGGCATCAACTTCTTTCCTGCGTTTGCGATATTCTGAAGAAGCCATTAACTGCTCATACATAATGTGCAAGCGGTTCAATTCAACTTCTTGTCCGTAATGCGTGATGTTGTCTTTATCTGTTCCGTAAAAATTAATCCTTCGCACATCTACCGCATCCTTCTTCAGGAAACGCGAAATGCGATCAATCACACTCTCCATAGCCGCCATACCCTGCGGGCCACCAAAGCCTCTGAAGGCAGTATTAGAAGGAAGGTTTGTTTTATATGCTTTACCAATTACGTGCATGTTCGGAATAAAATAACTGCTGTCGGCATGCAACATGGCGCGCTCTAAGATAGCCAGACTAAGGTCTGTAGCGCAACCACCATCGGCATGTTGTTCAAACTTTAAAGCAGCTATTTTCCCTTCATCATCAAAACCAACTTCATATTGTATCAGGTAAGGATGGCGTTTGCCGGTCATAATCTGGTCATCATCGCGAAACAAACGAATTTTTACCGGACGTTTGGTAGCATAGCATAACAATGCCGACCATGCAGCAGCCCAGTTGCCCTGCGTTTCTTTACCGCCAAAAGCACCACCCATACGGCGAGTTTCAACTACTACTTCGTTCTTACCTATACCCAATACTTCGGCAATAATGGCCTGTGTTTCGGATGGATGCTGGGTAGAACTGTAAGCAGTTATCTCCTGTTGCTCGCCGGGCACACAAAGGCAAGATTGTGTTTCTAAATACCAATGCTCCTGCGCACCCGTTTCAAGTTCTCCTTTTAAAACATGTGTTGCAGTTTTTATGGCAGCATCAAAATCTCCACGTTTCATGGTGCGTGCAGGAGCCAGTAAAGAATTCTTTTCTATAGCCGTTCTTATATTTAAAATAGCTTCCAGCTCCTCGTATTCAATACGAATTAGTTTTTCTGCGGCAATAGCAATCTCTTCTGTTTCTGCGGCAATAAGCATAATAGCCTGTCCAACACAAATTACTTCATCTTTAGCCAAACAAGGTTCATCATGTACTACGGGTCCCATTTGGTTAGCACCCGGAATATCTTTATAACAAAGCACCGCATGTACACCATGCAATTTCTTTGCTGCTTCTAAATCGAGTGATTTTATTTTAGCATGTGCCTGCTTGCTATACACCACACGCCCAATAAGTAATTGCGGGTTAATCTGTATATCATCTATATAAACAGACTGACCGGAAACATGCTTGTGTGCACTATCGTGGGGGACGCTCATTAAACGCAAATATAACCATTAACTTTTATTTGGGCGTTCGGGCGGCTCTTAATGGGGAAGCCGCCGTCGGGCTTTCCACTTCACATGCTTGTTCAGCATTCAGCGAAACCAAAATAAAAAAACTAAAACGATGAGCTAATCTTTTGCTCGTGCCTTACAAAAGGATTTTCGTTGCAATCCCTAACGCAAAAGCAACGTATAAGTTATTCTTCATCAGTATGTCTAAGCTATTCTCAATATATTTCTTTAGAAAGATTTAACAAATAAAATTCATTTATACATATAAAAATGTATGATGCAGATATTACTTTTGTACCAAAAGTAGGAGAAGAGTAAAACAAAAAAGAAACTCTTTATTAACTCGATTGTTCGGATAGCATATTCGCTCAAAGAAAGAGGTAATATAAAAATTAAATCAAAAGGTTTTTAATTTAGAAATTATGAGCACAACTAGAGACTATGCATCTATTTGTAAAGGGTTAATTGTTATGATAAATTGCCTTAATGATATGATTGATTCCACAGGTGAAAGGGAAACTATGACAGAAAACATTAAAGATAATTTTATTAAGGCGTATGCAAGGGCAAAAGAATTTCTCCCATCAAAAACAATTAATAAGCGGTTAAAAATATCACATCAAAAAATTTCCAAATGGACTAAAGAAAAGAAGTGTCCATTATCCATGACAAAACATTGTTTTAACTCATGTCCTACCCAGTTGACGTTAGCAGAACAAACTCAACTTAAAAATTACTTACTTGACCCCGATTATAGCCATTTGCCTATAAATCACAAATGGGCGCTTGCAAGAAGGAGGAATTTTTGTGTTTCTCTTCCTACATTTTATAGTTATTCTAAGGATTGTTGTGGGAATCCTATACCATATAAACTTGAAAAGAAAGAGCCAATTAGAATACGTGCCCAAAGACCGTTCCAAATTCTGCATATGGATAGCACTTTAGTAACTTGTAAGAATTGGGAAAGAATATATGTCCATTTCATTATGGATAACTTTTCCAGAAAAATCTTAGGTGCAGTTCCTTCTTATTCAAGCAGATCTGAAAATGTTGCGGAAAATCTAAAGCAAGTTTTGGTGAACCATCATTTATATAACCATGAGTTTGAGTTATATTGTGATGATGGCCCTGAAAACAAAGGATATATCCATGAGTTATTGGAAAACGATAAAAGAATCAGGATAACAAAAATTGTGGCAAGATATGAGGAAAAAACAAATAACAATATGATTGAGTCTTGGAATCATAAGTTTAAGTATGTAATACTAAGAAAGTTTGTTGTGAAGAATTTTGATAATCTCAAAGAGCTCTTGCCTGAAATGATACATTATAATAACAATCTAAATTTACCTATTCTTCGAACCCTTACTCCAAATGAGGTAGCAAGTGGATTAAAATATGAAGATTTGAATTTTAACCTTCGGATACAAAAAGCAAGGAAATTGAGGATATTTCAAAACCAAACAATGGATTGTAACAAAATCTGTTTAAAACAAGATAATGTATTGATTTAAAAAAGATACCCCTGTCTTTTCTTTTTATGCGTTTGGTGTTGCGCCTACCAAGCCATAAGTACAGCTTACTATGCCAAATGTATTGCTTACCAAGCCATGTTAAGCAATGAAAGAGCCATAAGAACTCCTTACCTAACCAAAAGAAACCGTTGCCAAGCCATGTGTTTTGTTTACCAAACCATAAGAAACTCTTACTAAGCCAAAGGAATTGCTTACCAAGCCATGCGATTTGTTTATCAGGCACAATGAAACACTTACCAAGCCATGTAGCATGCTTACCAAGCCATAGCAGCAGTTCACCATGCCATGTAAATGGCTAAAAAAGGGCTAAATCGGTTAAAATTGGAGGTAATTTTAGCCTGTAGCAGGTGTAGTACCCGTAGTAGGTGTTGTTGTAGTGCCTGTTGGCGTTGTAGTTGGCAGGTTATTACCCGAAGTGCGTGATATATAGGTTGTACTTTTGCTCCACGGGCTTTTAAACTTGCCATCCTCGGCACGTACACGCACCGCTATCTCTACTGCTTTAGTCAACCCTGTTAGTATTAAATCTTTGCTGCTTACACTTTCTACATTGTTTGTCCAAACCGATGTAGCACTATCGGGTGCAGGTGTAGTTTGCGCACTGTATTTTAAACGCGCTTTGGTGGCAGCAGGGGTTGTACCTGTAAGCGCTTTTTTCTTGTGCTTTTCTAATAAAATTTTAGCTGCACCTGCTGCCTGTTTGGTATCACTTATTTTAGTAATAACAGGTGTAGCAGGTATGCCATGCGCAACCGCATCGGCGGTAGCATCAAAGCCGCTAAGTTCAACAGTTGCTTTATCGCCATTGGCAATACCATCTACCAAGGTACGAAAAGTAGTGTTTAGTATATTATACACAACAACTGTTTGGCTATTGCGCTGGGTTGTAACAGTATGGTTGCCCGGTGCATTGGCTATGTAGCCCGTTAGTTTGTTATTTGCAGTATTAAGTGTACCAATTTGCGCTGTAAGTGCCGTTTGCGCAGTAGTGGTAAGTGCAAACATAGTAAGGTTAGTAGTTAATGCAGCAGCTACACTGGTTGCCAAATTGTTTACCTCAATAGGTTCTTTATCGGTGCAATGCATTGCTACTTTATACGTGTGTGTGGTTGCCATGATATTTGTTTTTAAATTATTTCTGCAAACATATTGCAATCAAACGAACCAAAAAATCACTCGTACGAGTGATTTTTTAATAATAGGATTTGCGCCTTAAATGTTATACATTTACTTGTGGCTAAGAAAAAGACTATAAAAAAACTGAAGAAAAAACTTAGCCTGCGCGAACTGGAGATACTAAAGCTATATGTACTACTTCAGGCAAAGCAAATAGCCACCAGACTTAGTATTGATTATCAAACCGTAAAAACCCACATACGCAATTGCGTAATAAAACTACATGCCGAGCAACCACGCCATGCTATACATATTGCTACCCGATTGGGGTTGATTTAAAATATTGAATAAGTCTTTCTTAATTTTGTAATGTGGATGTATTAACCAAAGAACAAAGGCGGAAAAACATGCAAGCCATCCGCAGTAAAGATACAAAAGCGGAGAAAAGACTTGCTAAAGCTTTATGGAAGAAAGGGTTTCGTTACTATAAAAACAGTAAAACTATCTTTGGAAAGCCGGATTTAACTTTCAAAAAATTTAAACTTGCAATATTCGTAGACAGCGAGTTTTTTCACGGTAGAGATTGGGAAACAAACAAACATAGGAGTAGAACTAATCAAAGGTTTTGGTGGACAAAAATAGAAGGTAATATTAAGCGGGATAAGTTGGTTTTCGACAGGCTAACCGCAGATGGTTGGAAAGTTTTAAGATTTTGGGACACAGAAGTCCATAAAAAAGTAGAATATTGTGTAGCTATAATAGAGCAAACCATTAAGGAAAAAAGAAATGTCAAAAAAGTATTCTGATATTAGAGTAAAGCTTAAAATCGAGATTGATAAGAAGACTGATAATGACTTAGCGCACTTAACCCATTATTTTCAAAATCATAAAAATGGCGTTTCACAATACTTTAAACCAACTGCGACAAGCTATTTAACCAACCTGCATGAAACATTAAATATTGTTCAGGAACCTGATTTCCAATATTACCTTCCAATAAAATGGGATATTCCTTTTCCGCCACAAACAAATCCGAAATTCAAGTTTATTGATTTGTTTGCAGGTATAGGCGGCATCAGACTTGCTTTTCAAAATCTCGGCGGTAAATGCGTTTTTACAAGTGAGTGGGATAGTTATTCAAAAAAAACTTATGAAGCTAACTTTGGTGAAGTTCCATTTGGCGACATTACTAAAATTTCAGAGAAGGAAATACCTGACCATGATATATTACTCGGTGGTTTCCCTTGTCAACCTTTTTCAATTGCTGGAGTTTCTAAGAAAAATGCTTTGGGCGTTTCCCTAACGGGTCAGGCTTTCCGCTCCAATCTTTTTTTCGTTCCTCAAAAAAGGATTTCCACTTCAATCCTTAACGCAAAACTTGCAGCATAATGATAAACTTTTCAGAAACATTTATATACTCAGACCAACCAACTACTTGCCCAGAATGTGGAGTAAGGAGTGAAATCATTGTAGATTTATCTCATACTAAAGACCAAACTCAAGTTCATAAGTGCCCAAATGAAAAATGCAAGTTTGAATTTGTAATGCAATATGATTCTGATTTTGACAATGGTTTATTACTATGAAGGAAGGACAAAAATTATGGACAAGAGAAGAATTAATCTTAGCAATAAATCTTTATTGTAAACTTCCATTTGGAAGATTACATAGTAGAAATCCCGAAATAATAAATCTTGCCAACCTTATTGGTAGAACAGCAAATTCAGTTGCATATAAACTTGTAAACTT
>CAJCJB010000289.1 GCA_903970545.1 Candidatus Saccharimonadota bacterium
TTTTTAGATGCACTTTGGGTAATTTTATTTCTTTTTTTATATTATTTTCGCTAAAATTGCAACGTTTTTAATCATAGAAATTATTTAAACAGAATATATGTCGCACGCAGTAGAAATAGATTCGAAAACCGCTTGGAGTGGTGGGCAATCGCCTTTCCGTATGAGTTACGGAAAAATATTCATGTGGTTTTTCTTGGTATCAGATGCTTTAACGTTTAGCGGTTTGCTTTGTGCTTATGGCTTTATCCGTCATAAATACGAAAGCGTTTGGCCTGTGGCAGAAAACGTGTTTACCCACTTTCCGGGTGTAACGGCACACGTGCCTTTGGCTTATGTGGGTTTAATGACCTTTATTCTGATTATGAGTTCGGTTACTATGGTGCTTGCGGTAGAAGCAGGGCATCGTAACGACAGAAAAGGAGTTACTATTTGGATGTTCTTTACTATAATAGGTGGTTTAATGTTTGTGGGTTCTCAGGCTTGGGAGTGGTATCATTTTATTGAAGGAACAGAAGCAGGTGCTATGCGCTCGGTTTGGGATATTGATAAAGGACAATACGTTACTAAGCTAATACATGGTGCAAATATGACATACAACGAGTATGGCGTTCCACAATTTGCAAACTTCTTTTTCTTTATCACAGGCTTCCACGGCTTCCACGTATTTAGCGGGGTGGTTATTAATTGTGTGATTTTCATCAATGTATTGTTAGGCACTTACGAAAAACGCGGTCATTACGAAATGATTGAAAAGGTTGGTCTTTACTGGCACTTTGTAGATTTGGTTTGGGTATTTGTATTTACCTTCTTCTATCTATTGTAAAAAAATAATAATTTAGAATCAATTAAAAAAATCAGGATATGAGCGAATTTCACGATGATTACCCGAGTTATGAAACCATGTACCAACACGATGAGGCGCATGGAAAACAAATACGCAGCAAACTGTGGAAAGTGTTTTGGTTATTGCTTGCCATCACTTTATTAGAACTTTTTGTAGGTTTTAATGCTACTAAGTGGGGTTTATTAGGCAGTGGCTTTTTAAAGATATTCTTTATATTCTTTACACTGGTAAAAGCAGGCGGTATTGTGCTTGTGTTTATGCACTTGATAGATGAAACCAAATTCTTTAGATATACCATATTACTTCCCTACACGGTATTTATATGTTACCTTATCTTTATTATTTTGGTAGAAGGTACTTATTGTGGTTATAAAGAAAATAACACCAACATTGGACCTATGTATAAAGAGCAGCAAAAAGAATTGCGCGAACATCACCATCAGCCTATACCGGAAGGTTTGTTAGAAAGCAACCCGGGTGAGGCCCCTAAAGCAACTGAAAACATGGAGAATAATAAATAAAAACAACTTATTATGTCAAACCACGAAGAACATCATCACGACAAACCAAAAAGAGTTTATTTTGGAATACCCTTTGGCTTTGCCTTAACTTTTTGGTTTATTATTTTCCTTTGCTTAAAAGCCTGCGATGGCGGCTCTAAACCAAACTGTTGCAAAGAAGAAGGCGAATGCAGCAAAGAGTGCAGAGCAAAGTGCGAAGCAGAAGGAAAAACCAATTGCCATGAGAAAGAGGGTGTAGCTGAAGAGAAAAAAGACGATGTTATAGAAGAAAAGAAAGAAGATGCTAGCCCTAAAGAAGGTGAAGTAAAAGCAGAAGAAAAGCCTGCCAACGAAGAAAACACTAAGTAAATTAGTTTTATACCCCTAGAGCCTCGTTTGTAACTGGGCTTTTTTCGTATTTCACCATGCTTTTGCTTTTTTCCGTTAAGAAATCATTTCCACTGCTGAAAAATCATTTTTGCGGTGAGAAAACCATTTCTGCCGCTAAATAGTAGTTTTTTGTTTGTGTGTAAGAGTTCATAAATTGCTTTTATATCTTACAAACAGCTTTATACCTGTTGCTTTACCAAATATTTACTAAGCCAAATCTCCTTAATTGGAGTTTCAAAAACGGTATCTAATTCTTCTTCGTTAGATAAAGCTATATTAAAAACAGGCGTGTTTTTACTAATAAGCCCTTCCGTTAAAAGCTGCGGTATTTTTGAGGAGTGGGTTACAAGAATTTCATCCTCTTTTTTATACGCAACTAATAACCTGTCTAATAAAATAAGTGAATACTTTTTTTCGAGCTCCTTTATAAACTGAACTTGTTTATCAATGCTACAACCAGACGCGCTGTATTGCACTTCGTCTGCCTTAATAATAATAAAATGATGGTGTCTTATTTCAAAACTTGCACTAAGTGCTTTACCATGTGCATTCCATCCAAGTATAAAGTTTTGTATATCTGCTTTTAAATTAGTTTCGGTTTTCGCATCAAAGGTTTTATCGCTTAGGTAAACCCATACTCGGTTTGTATTCATGCTTAAAAAAATAGGATAATCAAAGGTACGAAACTTTTATTTTCTTACTGAAGTAAATTTTTGTACGCAGATAAGCTGGTCGTAGTATGAGCCTAATTGTTTGTGATATACATATATCGTATAATCATTTTCTGTTTCCCAATGATCGCCTTCTATTTGATTAGTTTCAGCAGTAATTTTTCCATCAGGTAAAAAAACATACATGTAATCATAATATCCTTGTTTAAGATACAATTCACATTCGTAATTTTTAGTAAAGTAGTTAAAGGTCATTTTACTCTCTTTAGTAAAGTGGTTATCTGTGAGGTTTCCTAAAAGATAAAAATCTCCTTCGTTCATCGGAAACTCAAATGGGAATTTAAAATGAACGTATGCATATTCACCGACTATATCAATCAGACTACTATCTCTGTCTTCAACGGTAATTAAAAACCGTCCGTTCATATCCTGAGTTTCAAAGTAACGCTTAAATGTCTTTACTTCATCGGGCAATAAATTTACTTGCCAATTACCCGAGGAATCTCTATACATTTTATCTGTGCCGCCGGTAACAAATTTAAAGTTCTTAAAAATAGCAGCCCTGTATTCGTTCCCGCCATCAAAGTCATTAGTACCATCATCATAATCATAACTAAATTCGTTTGGTTTAATATAAATGGGTTGCATATTATAAATGGCATTATCCCATCGGTTGTTTTGCTGAACAACAACCTTTAAATCGCTAAGCTGAGGGATGTTATAATCAGAAGTATATAAAACACTAAAATCAACTTCCTGCTTATTTGCATAATCATCTGAACCTGCTGCCTGATGTATGTTTGCCTTAACACTTACTTTGCTTGAGAACACCATTACTCTTCGTGTAAACACGGGTTTATCTTTAGCACCCGCTCGATAAACTTTTAAAAGATAATTACCTGTTTTGTTAATACGTAAATTATTGTTGGGAAATGAACAAGCGTAGTGTGTGTAACGTTGTTGTGTTCCCTGCGAAAAAGTATAGGTAGAAATTGATTCTTCAAGGGCGTTAGGAAGATATTCTTGTGGTAAGAAGTCGGTTGGTTTCCAAGAAGCATCACAATGTATCAAGGTAAAAGAATATAATTTATTATCGCCATCCAAATCATCAAAACTGAGAGAAAGCTGCTCGCCCGCATCAAAATCTATAATAGGTGAAGAAAGTAAAAAAGAACTTTCATGCAGCACAATACTTTTAATGTTTGGAACATATACCCAATCCTCATAACGCATTTGGTTAGTGCTGTCCCCTGTCTTTACCTTTAAAGTTGCAGTATCCTGCTGCGAGAAAGAAAAAAAACTACTCTGTAAAAAACAGAGCGGAATGAAATAACGTAAAATAAACCGCATTAATTTTTAATTAATTCTCCGCTTCCTGTTCCGGATTTATGTATAACGGATGGATTGCCGTTATAGTATATATTGCCTTGATAACTTATAGTAGCATCCAACTCATTGGTAACATTTACATTTGCCTGTCCGGTAGAATTATATACTACATAAGAATAAGAAGTTTGTAAAGTCTGGGCATTTACAAAACATTCTCCCGATGCATTTACATTATGGTTCTGAGCATTTCCGGTTAAATAAATATCTCCTACACCGTATAAACTTCCTTTTATAGATTGCACATTTACGTTCAAATGTATATCGCCTGAATTATTGATATTATAATTTACCGAATCCTGCTTCATGGTATTTGCACTATAAATGGTTCCAACACCATCCTGAATAAAATTTTCTATATAAGGAGCGATAATATATACGGTTACTTCATTATGACTACCTCTGACGAAATTACATTTGTTATTATTCTTTATTTGAAGTACTCCACCACTTACTTCTGTAGATACATTTGATAATAAATGTTTACCTGTTACCACTGTAATAGTGTATAAGCTTGATGTGGTGTCTTGTGTATAATACACATCTATCTTATCGTACACATCAAGAACAGAGAAAGTAGATACAGTGCGAACATCTGTTACTATTTCGCCATACGATTTAAGGCAATCACACATGTTTTGCTTTTTGCATGAATTAAAAAGAAAGAAAGAAAATAGTACTGGTATATATATGCAAATGCGGTTAAGCATTTATTATTTTACATCTAATAATTCAACGTCAAATATTAACCAAGCATTTGGTGGAATTGCACCCCCTGCTCCCGCAGCACCATAACCTAAATCGGGAGGAATAATAAATTTGGTTTTTCCTCCTACTTTCATTAGCTGCAAACCTTCTGTCCAACCTTTAATTACCTGATTTAAAGGAAAGGTTGCCGGTTGTCCCCTGTCAACAGAGCTGTCAAATTTCTTTCCATTCAATAGCGTTCCTGTGTAATGAACAGTTACTTGATTTGTAGCTAAAGGAGAGACACCTGTTCCTTCCTTTTCAACAATATAACGTAAACCACTTGCCGTAGTTTTTGCACCGGCATATTTTTCATTTAATTCTTTATCCATTTTGGCTTGTTCGGCTTTAGCTTTTTCTTCTGCTTTTTTAGATACGTTTCCTTTTTCAGTTTCAAATACTTTAGGGGCATCAAAGGCTTCTGCTTTTTTTCCTTTACGCAGAATGGTAACAGTTTTCAATGTATCGTTTTGTTGAACAGCATCTACCACATCCTGTCCTTTTACCACATGCCCGAATATGGTATGCTTATTATTTAACCAGGGAGTTTCAACATGTGTTATAAAAAACTGACTACCATTTGTACCTGCACCGGCATTTGCCATAGATAATATACCGGGACCAGAATGTTTTAAAGTAGTATCAAACTCATCAGGGAATTTATAACCTGGGCCACCTTGTCCTGTACCCTGTGGGTCTCCACCTTGTATCATAAATTTAGGAATCACTCGGTGAAACTTTAATCCATCATAAAAGGGTACTCCCTCTGCTTTAGCAGTGTTCTTAATTGTTCCTTCTGATAAGCCTACAAAGTTTGCTGTTGTCATCGGGATTTTCTCAAACTCCAATAATAAGTATATATCTCCACGGTTAGTAGTCATTTTTGCATACATACCATCGGCTTGTGTTTTTAAAAACTCTTTATCCATTTTAGAAATTTTTTTCTTTGGGTTCTTACCTGCCGATGCAATCAGCGAAGCAAATACTAATACAAGGGTTACTACTTTTTTCATTTAACTCATTTTTTATTTTTATTGGTGTCGTTGAATGCTTTGCATTTCAATAAAAATTGAATTTTATTTTTGAGCAGGGTTTGGTTGAGCAGCATTTATTTTTACCACTTCAATTTCAAAAACCAAAGGAGAGTACGGAGGTATAGGGCCTGAACCATTAGATCCATAAGCTATAGCAGATGGACAAACAATAAGGGCTTTTGTCCCCGGACTCATGGTTTGTAAAGCTTCATCCCAAGCCGGAATTACTTGTTGTTGTCCTACATTGAAACTAAATGCTTTATCGTGTTTTGCAGATTCATCAAACACCTGTCCGTTGGTTAACATACCTTTATACTTCACTTCTACATTATCTCCTTTTTTAACTTTTTCTCCTTTTCCTTTTTCTTTAATAACAATATACAGTCCACTTTCGGTAGGCTTCTCTGTAATTTTATTATCTGCAAGATACTTTTTCAATAAGCTGTCTTCAGCCGTTTTTGCTTTTTCTAAAAAGGCTTCATGCGCTGCTTTATTTTTCTTTTCAATCTCATCCACCTTAGCAGAAGAGTAAACACTATCAATTCTTACATGATATACAATATACCCTGTAGAATCTAAAAACTTAGGAATAGGTTGGTGGTAGTATTTATGGAACATAGAATCTATACGCAACATGAAAGATGCACTATCTTTATCATGCATTTTTAGTATCATTTCGAACATATCGCCTTTATATTTTGGTAAATCAAGACGCATGGCATATGGCTGACCAGGACGTAGCATGGTTTTATAACTAAATAATAAAGAATCTTTTTCGTTAGTCATTGTGTGAGACATAAAAACAACATCGCCTTTGTTAAGGATTTTGCTTTCATCGCCTTTCTTATCCAATTTAAAATAAGACCCTGATATTTCTTCATATCCTGGGTATTTGCTGTTTTTGCAGGCAACTAACGAAAATAGTGCTGCGGCTGTAATTAAGATTGTTTTTTTCATGTTGTCTTTTTTCATTTTTTGTTATGATACCATGGTGTTCGCCTAAAGGCTCGGGTCATTTTATATCTACTATTTCTATTTGATAAACTAATGGTGTATAAGGTGGTACAGCTCCGTTGCTGCTTCCTTTTTCTCCAAAAGCAAGTCGCGAAGGTAATATTATTTTTGCTTTTTCACCTTTTTTCAATTTATAAAGCGCAAGCTGTAATCCGTCTATTAATTGCCCCTCTTGCCCAAAGGTAAACTCAAAAGCCCAGTTATTTGGCGTATAGTCCACAAGGGTACCATCTAAAAAATACCCCTTATAAACCATCTTTATTTTTTTACCTTTTTTAACAGAATCAAGGGCAGTGATTTCTGTCTTTTCCATAAAAGCATTAGTCGCAAACTCATTTACCTGCTTACAGTTTTTAGTGATATAATCCTGTATCTGAATATTCTCCTTATCCCTTTGTTGGTTTATATATACGTTTAAACTGTCATTAAACTCTTTAAATTGATTAGCGCTTAAAGCCCGTGTTATTTTAACCGAGAACTTTATACAAGAATCATTCTTACAAAAGAAAGGAACGGGTGAATTATAAAACTCCTTAAAGAATCTATTCGTGGGGAACAAGTATTGTAAACTATCACCAATAGAAAAGCTATAAACGCTTTTTAAAAATGAAGGTGAACTCTTTGTTATAAAGAAAGTTTGATTGCTGTTGTGTTTAGTATCCCAAAAAATGGAATCTGAAAGTGTTTTACAGGAAGCCGAAATCCAAAGACATTGAGAGGAATCTGTCTTCTTTGTTTCATCGCCTAAGGATACTAATTTATAGTAAAAGTCTGCCTGTTTAGAGTAACCCTGATATGTTTTTGTTTTCTCTTTGCAGGAAAAGATAATTAATGCAATAAGAGGAATGATAAATTTAAGGTTCATGCGCGGCAAATGTAAAACAAATTTGGGCGTTCCCTTTGATTACAAAGGTCGGGCTTTGCACTTCAATCTTTGCCGATTTAGCTCATCGGTTTAATTTTTTTATTTTGGCTTCGCTGAATGCTGCGCATTTCTGCAAAGGCTTTCCGTTGCAATCCCTAACGTACTGATAATAATGCTATTAGCATCCTTATTGAGCTGCGCGTTACCTTTAATGTACTCCGCATTACCCTTAATTTGCTGCGTATTACCTGTAATGCGCTCTGCATTACCTGTAATGTGCTCCACATTTACGGTAATGTGTTTTGTATTTACCCTTAATGTACTCTGCATTACCTGTAATGTACTCCACTTTTACGGTAATGTGCTCCGCATTTACGTTAATGTACCCCGCATTACCTGTAATGTGCTACGCATTTAGGGTAATGCGCAACACGCGCAACATGTTAAATGCTAAATGTTACCTGAAAAATGATACCTGAAAAATGTACTAAGCTGTTTGTGCTACGGTGCTGTGCAAATACGGACTAAAATTGCTCATGTCGCCCGATTCGCCAATCTAAAAGATTGTAGTGCAAAGCCCGCCGGCGCACTTACATAACTATAGCACCTGCAATGTTAGGGTTTTGTGGGTTAACTAACAGCTTTAGTTGTGCCGGGTGTATTATTAAATCCATATCCTCAATAGGTATGGCACCCAACAATACCTGTTCGCCTAAAACCAATGCACCAACAAAACATTGTCTGTTTTCAAAACTCACTTTTATAGGACCCACATAATCACAAGTTCTATGGCTACCATCTGCAATGGTAACTTCTCGCTTTTCTAATGTTTTCAAATCTAATTGAATAGCAATATGTGCGGGAATACATAAAAAATTAGACCCCGTATCAACCAATGCATTTGCTTCAATAACACTTAACCCATTATTTATTGGGTTAGAAAGTTTTATTTTTGAGTAAATCATTCCCATAGCTCAAAAGTACGAAAAGAATTGTACAACCCATCAAAATTAAAAGAGTGCTGCGTTATGGGATTGAAGCAAGCTGCCATGCAGCGCGTAAAGCCCGCCGCTTGTATAAATAAAAGAGTGGTGGTAGTTAGGTAACATCAGTTATTTTATAGCAATAACCTCAACCTCATAAACTACAGCTGCTTTGGGTGGTATTTTATCCCTGTCGCCAATTAAGCCAAAAGCAAGATGCGCAGGTAAAATAAAGATGGCTCTATCGTGCAGGTGCATAAGTTGTACACCTTCATGTACACCGCTTTCCACATTATCAGAACCTACCATAAACTCCTTAGCGCCTTTTTTATCTGATAAATAACACACCGTACCATCCAGTAATGAAACCTTATAGTTTACTTTTATAACATTGCCCTTTTCTACTTTCTTCTCTTTAGGGTTTTCTTTTATAAATAGGTAACGCAAGCCTGTACCTGTTATCTGCATGTTGTAATTATGTGCTTTTATGTAGGCGTTTATCTCATCATTTTCCATTACCACAGCGGGCTTGTTAACCTGTATAATATCTTCTTTAAGCTTATTGTAATTTATAACGACAGGCTTTTCTTTGGGCTTATCTATACAGGCTGCAAGTAGCAGGTAGCAAGTAACAAGTAGCAGGTAAGGTATATTATTTGTATTGATAAATCTCACTGGTGATTCTATTTTTTAAATAACTCTGCTTTGTATTGTGGTAATAGTTTAATGAATTTATCTACCGTGTCTTTTAAAGATAAATCGCTTTTAGCACCTGCGGCATTTATATGTCCACCTCCGCTAAAGTGTGCGCGAGCAAATTTATTGACATCAAACTTGTTCTTACTTCTAAAGGATATTCTGATAGCCCCTTCCTTCTCTGAAAAGAAAGCTGATAGCTCTATTCCGCTAACGGATAATGCATAGTTTACAATGCCTTCGGTATCTCCTTTTTTAAATCCGAATTTCTTTAACTCTGCTTCACTAAGAGCCATGTAAGCAGCTTTGTATTCAGGTATAAAGACAAGCTTTTCATAGATACAATATCCTAACAGCTTTAAACGGTTCTCGGTATAATCATCATTTACGCTGGCATAAATAGCTGCGTTTTGAGCGCCCGCTTCTATTAAAGCTGCTGCTACCTGAAATGTTTTTTGTGTGGTAGAGGCAAAACGAAACGAGCCTGTATCCGTCATAATACCCGTATATAAACAGTTTGCCATTTTTTTATCTACGGCTTTTTTAGAATCAATGCCGCAAACAAAATCATAAATCAACTCACTGGTTGAGGAGGCATTTTCATCATGAAAATAATAATCAAACACCGTGTCGGGTTTTTGGTGATGGTCTATCACTACTTTTTTAGATGTAGAATTTCTTATCAGTTCACCTAATACATCAATGCGTTTGTAGTTATTAAAATCAAGAATAAAAACAACATCGCTTTTGTTTATCTGTTTCTTCACGGTTTCTTCATTCCCTTCAAACACCATCGCTTGCTTGCTTGCAGGCATCCATGCTAAGAAATCAGGGAATGCATTTGGCACAATAACCTTTACATTCTTACCTTTAGTTTTTAGATAATGATACAAGCCCAACGAGGAACCCATCGCATCTCCATCAGGGTTTACGTGGGTTACAATAGAAATGGTTTCTGCTTTTGAAACCAGTTTTTTAAAATTACTGAAGGGGGTCTTTTGCATGTATGGTTATTAGTTATCTAAAATTAAAAACTCTGTTCTTCTGTTTTTTGCTTTGCCGGCAGCCGTATTGTTATCTGCCATAGGTTTGCTGGCACCATATCCCTTAGCGGTTATTCTGTTTGCAGCAATGCCTTTTTCCTGCAAATAATTCTTTACGTTAATGGCACGCTTTTCAGATAGTGCTCTGTTCTCTGCTTCACCACCCACATTATCAGTATGCCCTTGTATTTCAACTTTCATGTTTGGGTTAAACTTTAAGTACTCAACAAATTCATCCAGCGTAATAAACGATTGCGGAAATAAATCGGCTGCCCCGGTGGCGTATAAAATATTATCCAACACAAACGATTTACCCTTCTCTGCTTTCTCTACAGTAAGCGTAGCAGGCGGAGGTGGCTTTTCAAACGAAGCTTCTTTTATATCAACGGTTTGTGATGTAAAAGAGTAATCGGGAGCTTTAACCGTAACTACCATCGGATCTTTATTTTTCTTCAGATTAACGGCTGCCACATAACTCCCGTCGGTAGAGTCGTACACGGCTTTGGTAATTTCTTTTGTTTTGGTATTTTTTAATTCAACACTTGCATTGGCAACAGGTGCGCCACTTTCCTGTTTAACTTCTCCGCGTATAAAAGTTACCGCTTCGGGACGGGCTTCTTTATATAACTCGAAGTAATACACATCAAATTTTCCAACACCTTTGCCACGCACTTTGCCTTCTCCGTTAGAACAGAAGTATCCGTTTATGCCATCGGTGCTCACAAAAAAGCCGGCATCATCTCCTTCGCCATTTATGGGAGTGCCAATGTTTTCAGGCTCTTTCCAGTTGCCTTTATCATCTTTATGAACATAGTATATATCCAAGCCGCCAAAGCCAAAAAGCCCGTCGCTGCTGTAATAAAGCGTTTCCGAGTCGGAATGTATAAACGGACACTTCTCATTGCCCGAGGTATTTATTTTAGGACCTAAATTCACCGGGGCTTGCCACTGGCGTGTTACGGGATGACGTTCGCTTTTCCAAATATCTAACTTACCCAAGCCGCCCGGTCTGTCGCTTACAAAATAAAGTGTGTTTCCATCTGCAGAAATAGATGGCTGAGAATCCCAATAGATAGGGTGATTGATGTTAGGAACCTTTTTTATGGCCTGCCATCCTCCATCAATATTATCGCTGTAGTATATGTCGGCATTGGGTTGCAGCCCGCCCTCGTTTTTATAAATAGTATAAAACAAATGCCTGTTATCAATACTTAAACAAGCACCGCCCTCGTTGCTGTTCTCGTTAAAGGGATAATCCATCGGCTTGCCCACATCAAACTTTCCGTCTTTTTGTTGAGTGGCAATCATAAAAACTTCTTTCTCTTTATCGGTTTGATACACCTTGTCTTTACCCTGATCGGGCATGGTGCGCGTAAACAAGAAAATAGTTTCATCAGGAGAAAGATAAGGTAAGTATTCATTATTGGCAGTAGAAATAGGCAACAGTACTTTAGGATCGAAAGGAACGGTTTTCTTTTTCAGTTCGGTTTCTTTCTTAACCGTACGCACCATTTCTTTACTTTGGTATTGCTCAAACTGATAATCTTTAGAAAACTTCTTATCATCCTCATCGGTAAATTTTAAAAAGAGGTTAAGGTACTTAACGGCAGAATCGTTTTTGCCATCCTCGTAATAACTATAGCCGATGTAGTAGTAGGGCTGCGAATGTATTTTAGGGCAAGCCGCCACAGCTACTTTAAAATAAGGCAATGCCAGATTGAAAGGAAGATTATCCAACTTACACTTCACAATAATTTCGTTGCCCATAGCCATGGCAGCCTGTGCGTAGGCGGGCTCTAGCTCCAATGCTTCTTTAAGATACTTTAAGCGGTCGGGCTTTTGGTATTTCTTTTTATCGGTTCCTTTCTTAAATAAATCAAGGGCTTTCTTGTTTTCGGGAGGAGGGCAATCATTCTTCTTTTCTTCGTCCTGTGCATAAGTCAAGATGGAAGAACCAAGCAGTATATATAAAAGGAGAAGGGTTTTTAGCTGCATAGTGCCGCGAAGATAATAATAAGACTTGTTTATATGTTCTTTATTTGTACTTATGTATTCGCTTCGCTCGGCTGTTAACAGCTTAGGGGTGAAAACCCTTCACCACGCAGGGAAAATGGCAAATGCAACAACTGATTTATCCGAATTTAGGTCATTTTCTGAAAAGGTCAAGTCGAACCGTCTTTTGCAGGATAAAAAAATAGGATTTGATTGGTTGCCGCCATTTGAGTTGCTCGCTAAGCACAAGGGCTTAGCAGCTAAAAAAACAAAAAGCCCCGACAAGGCAGGGCTTAAAAAAAGGGGAAAAGAAGGAACATCTCTTATGGTGGTCTTGTAGGGAGTCGAACCTTTCTTATATTACTTTTCTAAATTTATCATACAAAGCAAATAAAACATAGGTATTTACTGATATTACATGATTATGCTAAAAAAGTAAGATTAAGTTCAATTAAGAGAAATTAAGCAAAACCGACAACCAAACCGACAACCAATATAATAAAATAGCTTATCTTTGTCATGTTTTAATATTCATTACTTCATGGCTAAATTCAATTTTAATTTGAGAGATGTTACTGCTGAGGGCGAAACCCCAATCAACTTAATAATTAGGTGGCATAACAATAGGTTAGTTTATTCTACTGGAGTAACCATTAACCCTATCTTTTGGGTAAACGATAAAACTAAGGGTAATAAGTACCAACGAGCAAAGGAAACAACAAAGTTCCCAAAGTATCCTGAAATAAACCAAAGGTTAGTTGATATTCACGCAACCTCTAAGGATATGTTTAGAAAATTCGTAAACGACCATAAGAGAGAACCTAACATAGATGAATTAAGGGAAGTATTAAACAAAGAGTTAAAACAAGTTGTTGCCCAAAAACTTAACCTGATAAAATATTACGAAAGGTTTATATCTGAATGTAAGTTAAAGACTAATGAGCATACAGATAGGTTATATTCAAAAAATACGATTAAAAATTATCGTAACACATTAAATCATTTATTAGCCTATTCTAAGTATAAAAACAAGTCGTTTGATTTCCATAATATAGATTTAGACTTTTACTATGATTTTTTAGACTATCTAACTAAAGTTAAGGGGTTTTCCGAGAATTATAAAGGCAAGATAATCCGGGTACTAAAAACTGTTTTAAATGATGCCACAGAAAGGGGAGTTAATACTAACCTATCTTTTAGAAGCAAGAAATTTAAGGCGGCAAATAAAGAGGCTTTTAATATTGCATTGGTAGAAAGTGAAATAGATGAGATATATAATTTAGATTTAAGTAGCAATCGTAGGTTAGATACTGTAAGGGATTTATTTATTATTGGATGCTGTACAGGGTTAAGATTTTCTGACTTATCTAAAATCAAAACAGAAAATATAAGAAATGGTCGCCTATATGATAAGAATGAAAAAACATCTATTGGAGTTGTAATACCAATGAACGAAAGGGTTAAAGCAATTATTAAAAAGTATAATAATACATTTCCGACTGCAATATCTAATCAAAAAACAAATTCATATTTAAAGGAGATATGTGAATTAACCAAGTCTTTAAAAAAGACTGAGAAAATAACAACTATAAAAGGAGGTCAAAAAATTACCACTACTAAAATGAGATGTGAATTAGTTACAACACATACAGCCCGAAGGTCTTTTGCAACTAACTGTTATTTAAAGGAAATACCTGCATTGGTAATAATGGCTATAACAGGGCATAAAACCGAAACTTCATTTATGAAATACATTAAAATTACACCTGATGATAACGCAAAGATTTTAGAAATGTATTTAGAAAAAAACGAGTTATTACAGGCAGTTTAAATAGCCTTTCTCTTTCTTTTATATATAGCCTGTTTTTAAAGAGTATGTAATTATTCGCACCGCTACGTTTAATAGGGCTATATTCCTAAACAGTTGTAGCCAATAAATCAATCTCATCTTTGCTAAAGCTGCTTATCTCCTCACCACTAAGCCAGTCTTTCTCCCTATCAGGCTTTAATATAACTGGCATACGTTTTTTGTTGTTATGCTCATGTTCCTCAAGTTCTTTATTTTCGTTGCCAATTTCGCTAAAGCAAACTTTCACCCTTTCACTTATTGTATTATTCATTACCAGTAATTATAAAATGCACATCAAATATAATCTGTGATACTTGAAAAGAGATAAAACCGACAACCAAACCGACAACACAAAAAGAAAAACCCTTATAAACATTTGATTTATAAGGGTTTACTAACTAATGAAGTGGTCTTGTAGGGAGTCGAACCCCAAACCTTCTCATCCGTAGTGAGATGCTCTATCCAGTTGAGCTACAAAACCATTTTAAGGGACGCAAATATACATATTTTATTTAACTTGCAAAGCTATAAGCGTTACACCATGCCTCAAAAACTTATTGAACAAGTCTGGGAAAACAGAGAATTACTAAAAGATTTATCTGTACAAAAAACCATTGAAGAAGTAATAGAACAATTGGATAAAGGTAAGTTAAGAGTAGCAGAACCTTTATCAAATGGACAATGGCAGGTAAACGAGTGGGTTAAAAAAGCGGTAATACTTTATTTCCCTATCCGCAAGATGGAAACCATAGAGGTTGGCCCGTTGGAATTTCACGATAAAATGAAACTAAAAAATAACTATGCCAAGCTTGGTGTGCGGGTTGTACCACATGCCATAGCGCGCTATGGTGCTTATTTGGCAAGTGGTGTAATTATGATGCCAAGCTATGTAAATATTGGTGCTTATGTAGATAGTGGCACTATGGTAGATACCTGGGCTACCGTAGGTAGTTGTGCACAGATAGGAAAAAATGTGCATTTAAGCGGAGGCGTTGGTATTGGTGGTGTGCTTGAACCAGTGCAGGCAGCACCCGTTATTATAGAAGATAATTGTTTTGTAGGCTCGCGTTGTATTGTAGTAGAAGGTGTACGTGTTTGTAAAAAAGCTGTTTTGGGCGCTAATGTTTGCTTAACTCAGTCAACAAAAATTATAGATGTTACTGGCAAAGACCCTATAGAAATGAAAGGGATAGTGCCCGAAAGAAGTGTGGTAATTCCTGGTTCTTATACCAAGAAGTTTCCATCTGGAGAATTTCAGGTGCCTTGTGCTTTAATTATTGGTAAACGTAAAGAAAGTACCGATTTAAAAACTTCTTTAAACGATACACTAAGAGAATATAACGTAGCAGTATAATTTGCTAATCTATAGACATAAAAAAAAACTATTGTACGTTTAGTTTTAATGTTTTCATAGCTCCATTTACGGCAAGTTGCACCATATATAAGCCCTGAGATAATTGTAGATTGTTTACATCAATAGTTACCATTTGCTTACCTGCCGCTTGTTGTTGGTTGTTTATAAGTGTTGCAACCTGTCTACCGGTAACATCAAAAATACTTGCGTTTACAGTTGCTGATGATAGATTTTCATAGCTTAAATAAGAAATACCAGATGTTGGGTTAGGATATAAATTAGTTGAAAGTATAGTTTGCTTTACAGAACTAATGCCAGTAGTTACACCTTGAAGATATTGAGCCTTTCTTACTGAATCATTACTTGCAGACATGGTAATACTCATTATCAAAGAATTTGTACTATTCTCATACCAAGAGTACTGAATAGTACTATCAATAGTTGAATAAAGAGTACCAAGAAAAGAAGAAACTACACTATCACTGGAAATGCTTTTTATTTTGTAACGAAGCGTATTAGTGTATGTGCCGACAGGAGTAGTAATTGTTCCGAAGGCATCGGCTGTTATGGTTTGATTTTCATGCGCAATAATTGTTATTGGAGTACCGCTAAATGTAGTGGGTGTACTTGCTTTACTTGCTGATGTTACAGAGTTTGAATACGTAAACGGCGTAGGAAACTCTTGAACGGCAGGAGTAAATGTTAAAGCAGCACTAACACCCATTTGACTAATATCCACACCAATAAGGTTCATTCCGCTCGCGCTTGTGTTAAAATAAGCCCAAGTACTTCCACCTTGGTTAGAAGCAAGTGTTGCACTGGGAAAGCTTGCTGCGCCCGGGTTACTCGCAGGTGCTACGAAACTAGTAGGATTTGAATATGTAGTAACAAATTGAGATGTATAATTCCAAGTTTGAGCCGTTGCTGAACCTGCTGAAACAGTAAACGTAGGTAATTCGGCAACAGCGGTATCCGACATCATCTCATAAATAAAGCCTACTTGAGGTATTGCAGATGTTGTAATAGTTGGCACCTGTGCAAATGCACCTTTGTTTATAGCAATAATTGCAATTAATAATAGCGAAATGTAAATTTTTTTCATGTTATTTATTTTAAGTTTAGGCAAAATTAAGGAATAATCTGCCAAAATAGCAAATCAATAGCCTTTACTAAGAGGGGAATAATTTTTGTACCTTCGCCCACTTATTTAAAACACGCTATGTTTCAATTTTTAAGCAAACTATTTGGCACAAAATCCCAGAAAGATGTAGAGTTAGCCCAACCCCTTGTTGAGCAAATAAAAAAGATATATCCAACCCTCGAATCGTTGAGTAACGAGGAGTTGCGTGAGAAGTCGTTTACGCTTCGCAAGCAAATACAAGACTTTATAGCCAAAGAAAACGCCGAGATTGCCGAGATAAAAACCCGCATTGAAAAGGATGCCGATATGGATGTAGATGCCAAAGATGCCCTCTACAAAGAAATTGATGAACTTGAAAAGGAGATTGATACCAAAACCGAAGAGATTTTAAATGATATACTGCCCGATGCCTTTGCGCTTTGTAAGGAAACCGCTCGTCGTTTTTCTTTAGGCGAACTTAAAGTAAAAGCAAGTGCTATTGATGAGAGTTATATCAGTCGTCACCCCAATGCTAAAAACGTAGAGATAGTTGACGGCGTTGCGCATTGGAAAAACAAATGGACTGCCGCAGGTATTGAGGTGGTTTGGAACATGGTGCATTATGATGTACAGCTGATAGGCGGTATTGTGTTGCATCAGGGTAAAATTGCCGAGATGGCAACCGGCGAGGGTAAAACGTTGGTGGCTACGCTTCCTATATTCTTAAACGCGCTGGCGGGCAAGGGCTTGCACGTGGTAACGGTAAACAACTACTTATCTCGTCGTGACTCTGAATGGAACGGACCTTTGTTTGAGTTTCATGGCTTGACTATTGATTGTATTGATAAATACGAGCCGCACTCAGCAGAGCGTGTAGATGCATATAATGCGGATATTACTTACGGAACAAATAATGAATTTGGTTTTGATTACCTGCGCGACAATATGGCACATAATCTGGATGGGTTGGTGCAACGCAAACACCATTATGCTATTGTGGATGAGGTTGACTCGGTGTTGATTGATGATGCCCGTACACC
The DNA here is from genome assembly GCA_903970545.1 of Candidatus Saccharimonadota bacterium. Taxonomy (GTDB): domain Bacteria; phylum Bacteroidota; class Bacteroidia; order B-17B0; family Aurantibacillaceae; genus PALSA-968. The sequence continues at coordinate 17,529 of CAJCJB010000289.1, forward strand.
GCTTATTATTTCAGGGCCAACTCCTCAGGGAGATAAACATGAGTTTACACAACTAAAACCACGCATTGAGAAGTTAGTAAATGTGCAAAAGCAATACTTGCTTACCTGCTTAACAGATGCTAAAAAACTGTTTGCTGAGGGTAAAGAAAAAGAAGTAGGCATACCATTACTTCGTGCATTCAGAGGTTTACCTAAAAACAGTGCACTCATTAAGTTTTTAAGTGAACAGGGTGTGCGTGCTTTATTGCAGAAGACGGAAAACTATTATATGCAAGACCAACAAAAGGAAATGCATAAGATAGATGAAGAGCTTTACTTTGTAATTGATGAGAAAAACAACTCGGTTGATATGACCGAGAAAGGTATTGATTTAATTACCACTTCGGGCGAAGATTCAAACTTCTTTATCATCCCCAATGTAGGAGAACAAATTGCCGATATTGAAAAACTAAATACTACCGCAGAAGAAAAGATGCGCAAGAAGGAAATTCTGTTGCAGGAATTCTCCGTAAAATCTGAGCGCATACATACCGTTCAGCAATTACTAAAAGCTTACGCTTTGTTTGATAAAGACGATGAGTATGTGGTGATGGATAATCAGGTGAAAATTGTTGACGAGCAAACAGGTCGTATTATGGAAGGGCGCCGTTACAGCGATGGATTGCACCAAGCCATAGAAGCTAAAGAGAACGTGAAGATTGAAGCGGCTACGCAAACCTATGCAACTATCACATTACAAAACTATTTCCGTATGTACCACAAGCTTGCCGGTATGACGGGTACTGCCGAAACAGAAGCACAAGAGCTTTGGGATATTTATAAATTAGATGTGGTGGTAATTCCTACCAACCGTGCTATTTCGCGTAAAGATGAGCAGGATTATGTGTATAAAACCAAGCGCGAAAAGTACAATGCCGTTATAGATGAGATAGGCAAATTAGTTGCTGCCGGACGCCCTGTGTTGGTTGGTACTACATCGGTTGAGAACTCGGAGATATTGAGCCGCATGTTGAAACTGCGCAACATCAAACACAATGTATTAAACGCTAAGCAACACCAAAAAGAAGCGCAAATTGTTGCAGAAGCAGGTTGGGCAGGTAACGTTACCATTGCTACCAACATGGCGGGTCGTGGTACGGATATCAAGCTCGGACCCGGCGTCAAGGAAGCGGGTGGGCTGGCTATCATCGGTACGGAACGGCATGAGAGCCGGCGGGTGGACCGTCA
>CAJCJB010000290.1 GCA_903970545.1 Candidatus Saccharimonadota bacterium
ATAAACGGAATAAACGCTTTACATCAAACTCTTCATAACCCATCATGTGAGCCAGGTTTGCAGCCCAGTCTAATTTATGATCGGGTTCAATATGCGCACCGTTTTTATATTTATGACGGTATATATAAGCAGCAATACGCGGAAGACGCGCAATAAGGTTCATCGCATCTTCATACACATAATCCCAATAATCTTTTTTATTGATGCCTTTAGCATAAGCTTTGGCAAATACCGATTCTGTCTGCAAAGCAAGTATAGCCGAACAGAAAAGCGTCATCGGGTGCGTGTTCTCAGGCAAAGCCTCAATTACATCAAACACATGCTTTGGAACTACACTGCGTTTTTGCCACTCGTTGGTAATAAAGGTAACATCATCTACCGAAGGAAGTTCGCCAACCAGCATCAAATAAAAAATCCCTTCAGGCAATGGCTCTGTGCCACCCGGTGCTTTTGGAAGTTGCTTGCGCAATTCAGGAATTGAATACCCACGAAAGCGGATACCTTCTTCGGGATCTAATCTCGAAGTTTCAGTAACCATGGCTTTAATACCCTTCATGCCCTGATATGCCTGCGCTACAGTATATTCGCCAAGAACTAAATCGCCATTGGTTTTAATAATATTTTTTATCTCTGCCGAAAGTGGAGTGGCTTTGCTTTGAAATTTTTCCTTTAACTTATCCATGATATTTATTCGTTTGTTATTGTTATATTTTTTTTGCACTCATGTATTCGCTTCGCTCGGCTGCTGTTTTAAAAAGCAGCTAAATTTAGTGTGTTTTTGTTAACTGTGTGTTACCAAATAGAAATAAATTTGTTAAGGAATGCTTATTTTTCATCATTAGAGTGAAATTTCTTTTGCTTTTTGTACGGCTTCGTTGTAATTCACTTGTTTTTGAATTAGAACATTTACGTGCTAAATCGTTTAAGCCTTTCTTTCGCAGTTAGTAAAGTTTATACGGGTTACGGCTTCCATAACTTCATCAGGTTTGTATAAACCCTCGTTCCGATACGATTCTAACTCCAACGGCGCACTTCGACAGGCTCAGTGTGACAGCGCGCCGCTGAGAGATAAATTTGTATTGTTTTAAAATGCAATTTGGTTATCTATTTTAGGATTTGGATTATAATATTAAAAAGGAAACAAGATTAGTTATATTTGTTCTTATCATTCTTAAAAGAAAATCATGAGCGATAAAGAATTTATGCAGGAAGCCATTGAGCTTTCAGTAAATAATGTAAAGTCTAGAAAGGGTGGGCCTTTTGGTGCAGTTGTGGTAAAAGATGGGAAGATAATTGCGCGTGCTGCAAACTCTGTTACACTTACTAACGACCCTACTGCACATGCAGAAGTGAATGCCATAAGAGAAGCTTGCCGTGTTTTAAATACGTTTCAATTAACTGGATGCGAAATATATACCAGTTGCGAGCCTTGCCCTATGTGTTTAGGAGCCATTTACTGGGCGCGACCAGATAGAGTGTTTTATGCCAACACTAAAAAAGATGCTGCCGAAATAAATTTTGATGATGATTTTATTTATCAGGAAATAGCTAAGCCTTTGAATGAACGTAATATGAAGTTTATCCAATTATCACGCGAAGAAGCATTGGTAGCTTTTGATGAGTGGAAGAAAAAGAGTGATAAGATAGAGTACTAATCGTGTTTAACCCCTTCTCTTACTTTAAATACGTGTAATAATTGAGGAAAGAGTGCCTGCATAGATTCTTCAACTCCTTTTAAAGAACCGGGTAAAGTAAGTATTAAAGTATTTCCTTTAAAACCGCAGATACCTCTTGATAGCATGGCATAAGGAGTTCTTGATTGACCATAATCTCTTGAAGTTTCCATAATGCCGGGTATTTCAGTATCAAGCAAAGGTTTAATGGCTTCGGGTGTTACATCGCGCAAAGAAAGTCCTGTACCGCCGGTGGTAATAATTAAATCAATCCCCTCCTGACACAATTGCATTACTTTGTTTTGTATTTCCTTTATCTCGTCAGGAACAACTTCATAAACAGTATCATTGAAATTAAATTGTTTTAGTTTTTCTACAATGAATTTACCTGATTTATCTTCACTTTTATTTGCGGAAACAGAATCTGATATGACTAACACGGCTGCTTTTAAAGTATGTTCTTGGATTATCATACTTGATTTACCTCCCTTTTTATCTAACAATTTAATGGTGCTGATTTCAATGCCTTTATCAATGGGTTTCAGCATATCATATATGGTAAGTGCCACAACCAATGCCCCGTGCATAGCTTCCACTTCCACGCCGGTTTTATAAATTGTTTTCACTTCCACTTCAATAAAAATCTCCAAGTCTTTTATTTCATAACAGACAGCAGTATATTCAATAGGTATAGGATGACAATCAGGAATCATATCTCTTGTTCGTTTTACGGCAAACAATCCGGCTGTTTTAGCCATTTCAAAAACATCGCCTTTAGGAACTGTTTTGTTTATGATGGCATTTATTGTTTCTTGTTTACTTACTTTAACAATAGCTTGTGCAGTGGCTTGCCTTAGGGTATTTGTTTTATGTGTTATATCAACCATCCGTTATTAACTTGTTTTATCAGTATGCTTATTATTCGTTTTCCAAAGATGTGTACCATCTTCCAGTATTTCTTTTCCCCATATAGGTACTCGTTTTTTTATTTGTGTTACAATAGCTGCACAAGCTGTAAACACTTCCTCTCTGTGCGGAGCAGAAACAAAAACAAATAAAGATATTTCGCCTGCTTTAACATTTCCTATGCTGTGGTATATATGCATGCAGGTAAGTTTGTAGCTTGTAAAAGCTTCTTCTCTAATTATATGAAATTCCTTTTCAGCCATTTCTTCGTAAGCAGAATATTCAATGGACTGAACTTCTTTACCTTCTATTTTATCGTTACGAACTTGTCCTAAAAAAATAGTGTGCGCACCTATATTTGTTTTGCTGCTGTGCTTGGCAATGGAGTCGGCAATAAACTGAGGACTGATTGCCCCTTGTTGCAGTACCTTATGTGTTTTATTCTTTTTCTCTTGCATGATATATTAACCTCCTGCATATGCAGGCAATAGAGCTATTTCATCTCCGTGATGTAATATTTGTTTTTCACTTACCAACTCCTTATTGACAGCCATACGATAAGTTCTGTCTTTTAGTTTAGGGTGTTGCGTACTTATATATTCTTTTAGACAGAAGGTGTCTTCTATATCCTGAACAGATACTTTTTTTGTGCCGGAAATCTCAGCAAGCTCACCAAAAAACAAAACAGTTATTTCCATCTT